>JAFYOD010000275.1 GCA_017556515.1 Lachnospiraceae bacterium | reverse complement strand
TTTATTATTTGATAATTGCAAGCGTTGCATTCTTGTATGTTTCATCTCCCGTAATGTCTTTGATCACTTGGATCTCTTTCGGGAAAATAATCTCTGCATTTTCATCGCTCAGTTTAATCTCCAGGATTGCTTTGTCTGTCCAAAGCGGATACACATCGATCTCAAAATACTGATTCTCGTAAGTAAGGCAGTAACGTGTCTTATGAATCTGTCTCTTTGTAAGATCTGCATCTCGAAGGAGATTTAAATATTCATCTTTCGACAATCTGCGCTCGATTTCTACTCGTTTTAATCCCGGAACCTTTTTCTTCGTAGACTCAAAATAAATATAGTTTCCGTTGATGCCCCTCTGGCGGACACGAACTTCCTCATCACTTCTGGAATTCAGATAAGTCTGTACGATCTCAATTCGCTGGCAGTTCGGAATGCTGTTGAGCCAGTCAAGATCCGGATACTGGATCAGATAGTTGCGCTCAATCTGATAAGACTCCGGCTCACCAAGGAATGTAGAAATTTCCTTAACAAGATGTTTCATCTTATTCTCGAAATTAGAAAGATTTTTAATGATCCTTAAACGCGGATGGCCTGTCCATGCAGAAATCAGTCGATCATCCAGTTCGATCGCTTTCTCAACAGACTCTGTTCTTGCCGTATTGTTGGATGTTGTATAGAAATTCTCGGCACCCTTCGCTGCCGTTACAAGATGAAATACTGCATCATAATTATCTCTAAGCTCAACTTCATTCTTCTGCAGGCTGATCATACTCTGATAGAATTCATTTTCTGTCATATATGCTTTACAGTCCAGCATACCTCTGTCGCATACAATTAAGATTTTATCACAGTCCATACCTCTGGCTGCCTGTTCAAAAATACGTTCCTTTTCCAGCTGAAGTCTCATATGACAAATATGGTATTCTAAATTCGATTCACAGCTCCACGGCGCAACTCCGCCGTTGATCAGTTCTGTCGCTGTTTCCGGCACAAAGAGAACGCGATATCCTTTTTGAGTAAATGCATTCTGAATCCAGCTTAACGCAGTGGATTTGCCTGCACATGGACCACCAGTGATTACAATTTTTGAAATCTGCACGATTTTCCTCCTTTATCGTCAACAGACCCTCCCATAGTTCTGTCATTTTTGCTCATGTCACTACATTATAGCATGTTTCTTCTAAAAAAGAAACTTAAATAAAAAATGACTGTCGCCAATCAGATCTTGCGACCCAAGAGGCGACAGCCTATTATTGTTTTTTCATTTTAGCCAAGATACTTCTCTGCAATCTTTACAAACATTGCAGAACCTGTCCAAAGAACATCTTCGTCAATATTGAACTTCGGATTGTGGTGCGGAACATCCGTTCCTTTCTCCGGATTTGCAGAGCTTAAGAACATAAATGCACCCGGAACTTCTTTTACAAAGTAAGCGAAGTCCTCGGAACCCATGTTCGGAGCATCTACGTGATCGATCACATTTTCTGCACCGACAACTTCTCTTGCACACTCACATGCGAGAGCAGCCATAGCCGGATCATTCTGTACAGGCGGAGTACCCCAGATGATCTCAACTTCAGCCTCTCCACGGAATGTCTTCGCTGTGGATTCGGCAATCTCGATGATTCTCTTTACCATATAATGACGAACTTCATCATCTAATGTACGCATTGTACCTTCAATGATTACCTCAGACGGGATAATGTTGTATGTATCACCTGCCTGGATTTTACCGATTGTCTGAACAGCCGGTTTTACTGCAGAAATCTCTCTTGCAATGATCTCTTCCAGATTGATCACAATGTGAGCTGCGATATTGATCGGATCAACACCCTTCTCCGGTGTGGAACCATGGCATCCGTAACCTTTTACTTTGATGATGTATTTATCATTGGAAGCCATAACGTAACCCGGTGTACAGATCACAGTACCTGCCGGGATCTTCGGAGAGATGATAGAACCGATGTGTGTACCAAACACAGCGTCAACGCCTTCTAATGCACCAGCTTCGATAGAGCGGATCGCTCCACCGGAGTTTTCCTCATCTGTCTGGAAGATCAGTTTTACATTACCCGCCAGATCTGCTTTGTTCTCATTGAAAATCTTTCCTGCACCGAGAAGCATAGCCACATGTGCATCATGGCCACATGCATGCATCAATCCTTCATGCTCAGATGCATAATCCACACCAGTTCCTTCTTTAATAAGAAGAGCATCCATATCTGCACGGAATCCAATGGTCTTTCCTTCTTTTCCGCCTTTGATCAGTGCTGTCAGACCGCCATCTTTTTCATTCTCTTTGTACGGAATTCCCCACTCATTGAGTTTATTAAGAATATACGCTTTTGTCTTCGGAAGTTCACCACCGAACTCCGGGATCTTATGAAGGTCGCGTCTCATTGTTACAAGTTCCTGCTGAATGTCTTTACATTTCTCCCACATACGTTTGTCCACCTTTCATTAATAATATATTTTATATCGGTCATTGAAATCAGATTCCAAAAAATCTCTCAGTCAATTTTACAAATACAGCTGGTCCGATCCAAAGCACATCCTCATCCACATCAAATCGGCAGTTATGGTGCGGAGCATCCGTCTTCTTTTCCGGGTTGGAAGAACTTAAGAACAGAAATGCTGCCGGGATCTGATTTGCATAATAGGAAAAATCCTCACCTACTGTGATCGGATCAGACACATGATCGATCACATGATCTTCTCCGACAATCTCTCTGGCAC
>JAFYOD010000274.1 GCA_017556515.1 Lachnospiraceae bacterium | reverse complement strand
GATCCGGAACGCGTGATGATCGGTGAATATCCGTCCGGTCATATGGCATACCTTGGAAATGACAGCGCCAAAAAGCTTGGCGATGATCTGAGAACATTTGTGGAGAAATCCATTGCAAAATAATGATCAACACATGAACAGTATGAAAGGAGTAGTAACAATGCTGAATTTTGGTTGTGATTATTTAGAGGGAGCGCACGAGAAGATCTTAGCGCGTTTTATTGAAACAAACATGGAGAAAGAACCGGGCTACGGTGCAGATAAATTTACAATTTCTGCAAAAAAGAAAATCCTGGATGCATGTGAGTGTCCGGATGGTGAAGTCTTCTTACTTGTAGGCGGCACACAGACAAACTCAACTGTGATCGATGCATACCTGAACAATTATCAGGGCGTGATCGCAGCTCCGACCGGTCACATCGCATGTCATGAATCTGGTGCGATCGAGTCCTGCGGTCATAAAGTACTGACCATTCCGCAGCATCTTGGTAAGATCGATGCCGGTGAGTTAAAAGAGTTCCTTGTAAACTTCTACGCAGATGAGACTTACGAGCATCAGGTAATTCCGGGTATGGTATATATTTCTCACCCGACAGAGTACGGTACTCTTTATACAAAAGCAGAGTTCCAGGCGATCTATGACGTATGTAAAGAATATGATATGCCGCTGTTTGTCGACGGAGCGCGTCTGGGTTATGGCCTTGCGGCGGATGATACAGATGTGACACTTCCGGATCTTGCGAAACTTTGTGACGCATTCTATATTGGCGGTACAAAAGTAGGAGCGCTTTGCGGAGAGGCAGTTGTATTTACAAAGAAAGCTCCGAAATTTTTCTTCACAACCGTGAAGCAGCATGGTGCGCTTCTTGCAAAGGGCCGTCTGGTTGGTATTCAGTTCGATACATTATTCACAGATGACCTGTATCTGGAGATCAGTAAGCATGCGATCCGTCTGGCAAATGTATTAAAGGCAGGAGTTCTTGCAAAGGGTTATAAACTCTTACTGGATTCTCCGACAAACCAGCAGTTCATCATTGTTGATAATGAGAAATATGCAGAACTGAAAAAACAGGTTGCATTTAGTACTTGGGAGAAAGTGGATGCTGACCATACAGCGATCCGTTTTGCAACAAGCTGGGCAACAAAAGAAGAGGATGTACATGCACTGTTAGAACTGTTATAAAGAATTCTGAAATATTTAGAAAATTCGAATAAAATGAATTGACAGTTGGAAGAATACACCTTAAAATGAAAGTGTTCAAACAAAATTCTCATGGAGGTACAATTATGGAATTAAAGGGTAGCAAGACTGAACAGAACTTATGGGCAGCATTCGCAGGAGAGTCTCAGGCGAGAAATAAATATAGTTACTTTGCAAGCGTAGCGAAAAAAGAAGGCTACGAACAGATCATGGCTCTGTTCCAGGAAACAGCTGACAACGAAAAAGAGCATGCAAAGATGTGGTTCAAAGAGTTAAAACAGATTGGCAATACAGCTGAGAACTTAAAGCATGCTGCAGAAGGCGAAAACTACGAGTGGACAGATATGTACAAGACATTCGCAGAAGAAGCTGAGGCTGAAGGTTTCAAAGATATCGCTGCGAAATTCCGTATGGTAGCTGAAATCGAGAAACATCACGAAGAGAGATACTTAAAACTTTTAAATAATGTTGAAGTACAGGCTGTATTCGAGAAATCTGAAGAAGTTATGTGGAAGTGCAGAAACTGTGGTCACCTTGTGATCGGTAAGAAAGCACCGGAAATGTGTCCGGTATGTGCTCATCCGAAGAGCTTCTTTGAGATCAACGCTCAGAACTACTAAGAAAATATGGCAGATGACGCCGGAACTGATATTGGTTCCGGCGTTTTTCGAGAGTTGTGTTTTCGTGTTGGCAATTTTAGATTTATATGTTATAATGTTGAGAAGAAAACCTACATAGGAGAATGTGAAAACATGGAAATGAAGAGAGTTTTTCTTAAATTAAGTGGTGAAGCACTTGCCGGACCGAAAAAAACAGGTTTCGATGAAGAGACAGTAAGAGCTGTTGCCAAGCAGGTAAAGATTTCTGTTGATGCAGGTGTTCAGGTTGGTATCGTTATTGGTGGAGGTAACTTCTGGCGTGGACGTACCGGTAATGAAATTGACCGTACAAAAGCAGATCAGATCGGTATGCTTGCAACTGTTATGAACTGCATTTACGTATCTGAGATCTTCCGTACAGAGGGTATGATGACTCAGATCTTAACACCGTTTGAATGCGGTACAATGACAAAAGTATTCTCAAAAGACCGCGCAAACAAATATTTTGAAAAGGGAATGGTAGTATTCTTCGCAGGCGGTATCGGACATCCGTACTTCTCTACAGATACTACAATTACTTTAAGAGCAGTTGAGATGGAAGCTGATTGTATCCTGCTTGCAAAAGCAATCGATGGTGTATATGACAGCGATCCGAAGACAAATCCGAATGCAAAGAAATACGATAAGATTTCCATTCAGGAAGTAATCGATAAACAGCTTGCAGTAGTGGATCTGACAGCATCCATTATGTGCATGGAACAGAAGATGCCGATGGCAGTATTCTCCCTGAATGAAGAAAATGGTATTGCAAATGCAATGCAGGGAAAGATTAACGGTACGATCGTAACGGCCGAATAAACAGGAGGGTAACTATGAAAGAACAGTTAAAATTACATGAAGAGAAGATGGAGAAAACTCTCAATAACCTGTTAGAAGAGTACGCAGGTATTCGTGCAGGCCGTGCAAACCCGCATGTACTGGACAAGATCAAAGTAGATTACTATGGTTCTCCGACACCGATCCAGCAGGTTGGTAATATTTCCGTTCCGGAAGCCAGAATCATCGTGATCCAGCCGTGGGAGAAGAGCTTATTAAAAGCAATCGAAAAAGCGATCCAGGTTTCTGATCTTGGTATCAACCCGAACAACGATGGTACTTGCATCCGCCTTGTTTTCCCGGAGATGACAGAGGACAGACGTAAAGAACTTTCCAAAGATGTAAAGAAAAAAGGTGAGAATGCAAAAGTTGCGATCCGTAACATCCGCCGTGATGCAAACGATATCTTCAAGAAGATGGAGAAGAATGACGAGATCACAGAGGACGAGTTAAAAGAGGCAACAGATAAGATGCAGAAGATCACAGACAAGGCTATCGAGAAGGTAGACAAAGCTGTTGAGAATAAGACAAAAGAAATTCTTACTGTTTAAAAACATGCAGGGGGGCAGGGATACCTGCCCTCTATTTTTAGATATATTCTGGAGACAATTATGGAAGAAAATTTAAAGATTCCTGCCCATGTGGCATTGATTTTAGATGGTAACGGCCGTTGGGCGAAGAAGCGTGGACTCCCGCGTCAGATGGG
>JAFYOD010000273.1 GCA_017556515.1 Lachnospiraceae bacterium | reverse complement strand
CGGCCCAGAGAAAGTCGGAAACGAAAGTGGAAGACAAGGGTGAGCCGGAAAGAAGCAGCTGCAGAGATTGAAGCCGGCGGAAGACGAAAGGAAATTGCAGAGATAAATAATGGCCTTGACTGAAAAGTCGAGGCCTTTTTTGCATTTACAAGCTTTTTTCTCGGATGTTTGGAAAAAGTGTGATATAATAAAATCCTATAATAAAAATCATAGAAAGGAACTGCAATATGAAATCCTATCTAATTAAAGATACAACAAAAGAAGAACGCATAGCTCTTATTCGTCAGTGGATTCCGGCCGATGAAGCCCTGGAGGACTGCGACATCGATTTATGGGATATGTATCGTGATTATATCAATGGTACTCGTGAAATAGCAGAGATTAATGCTGCATTTGTAGAGAACTAAGATGAGAACGAAGCAAACGGCGAATGGAGGTTTCTCAATGAACATTAAGATCGAAACCATAGATATTACAAAACTTGACGTGGATGCGATTGTCAATGCAGCTAACACCAGCTTACTCGGTGGCGGAGGAGTGGATGGCGCGATTCACCGTGCAGCAGGCCCCAAACTGCTGGAGGAGTGTCGAACTCTTCATGGATGCAGAACGGGAGACGCGAAGATCACAAAAGGTTACAATCTGAAAGCGAGACATGTCATCCACACGGTTGGCCCGATTTATTCCGGTTCTTCAAAGGATGCTCAGATGCTTCGCAATTGTTATCGGAACTCATTGGAACTGGCATATATAAATGACCTCCATTCTATCGCATTTCCGGCTATTTCTACCGGTGTATATGGATATCCATTAGAGGAAGCAACAAAGATTGCTTTGAAAACTGTGGCGGAGTGGCTGAACGATCATGCAGATTATGAGATTGAAATTATTTTTGCATGTTTTGACAAGCGAACCACAGATTTGTATGAAATGTTATGGACGGAGATGAAGGCGGCATATGAAAAATAAGTTTATTCGGTTGGTTTTAGCAACTGTAGTCATTCTGTTTATCGCATGTGGAATCTACGTAAATGACTATCATCATGCAGATATGGATGCAATCGAAGCATTTGCAGTGGAGAATCCGGTAGAAATGTGGAGTGACACGGAAGGAAATCTGGTGTTTGAACCAGAGCATGCCACAGCCGGATTTATCTTTTATCCGGGTGGCAAGGTGGAGTACACTGCGTATATTCCACTGATGAAGGCGATGGCTTCCGAAGGGATAATGGGCGTGCTTGTGGAGATGCCGTTTCAGTTGGCAGTGTTGGATATCGATGCCGCGAAAGGAATTCCGGAACAATATCCGCAGATCGAGCACTGGTATATGGGAGGACATTCTCTCGGAGGTTCTATGGCGGCAGCTTACTTGGATGAGAAGGATGAAGCGTTCGAAGGGCTGATTTTACTGGGTTCGTATTCAGCCACGGATTTGTCCGAGACAGATCTTTCGGTGCTTTCTATTTACGGAAGTGAAGACTTGGTGATGAATCGGGAAAAGTATGAGACGAGCAAGGAGAATCTTCCTGCAGAGTTCTCAGAAGTGATCCTGGAAGGCGGATGTCATGCGTACTTTGGCATGTACGGAGCGCAGGATGGAGACGGTACACCAGAGATATCTAATGAGGAACAGATTGCATTGACAGCGGATGCGATTGCTGAAATGGTATTAGAAACTCAGCAGAAGTAAAATAGATAAATGAAAAAACAGGTGGTGCATTTGTTGTGCATCACCTGCTTTCGTTTTATCCAAGCACACGCTCTGTAAATGCGTGTACGATCTTTGTATATTCCTCCGGGCTGGTTGCATAGTTGTATGCGTGTCCGGCGCCGTGGATGGTGTGGAATTCGATCTGCATAGGATTGGTTTCATAGACCTTGCAGCTCATATCGTACGGAACGAAGCGGTCGTCGTCGCCATGAATCAGAAGGATCGGAACCTTGGCATCTTTTACTGCCTTTACCGGGCTTGCAGCATCCAGGTTGAATTTTCCGTAAACCATTCCGCCAAGCTTGATCAGCGGGTAGACAAATTTGACCGGCATACCCATATCAGAACCGAGAACTTTCTTAATGATATTGGACGGTGCATCATACGGACAGTCTGCGATGATACCTTTGACATTTGCCGGAAGGTCCATGGAAGATGTCATGAGGACTGTTGCGGCACCCATGGAAACACCGCTGAGGATGATCGGAACATTGCCAAAACGCTCGTTGGCGTATTTGATCCAGTTGAGGACGTCATGGCGTTCTAAGATACCGAAGGTGATGGTGTGGCCTTCGCTGTTTCCGTGGCAGCGCTCGTCGATCAGGAGCACGTTGCGGCCGGCTTCGTTGGCGATCTTCCAGCTGCCGGAGAAGTCACGGATGGCGTTGCCTTTG
>JAFYOD010000034.1 GCA_017556515.1 Lachnospiraceae bacterium | reverse complement strand
CTGAATGTCTTTACATTTCTCCCACATACGTTTGTCCACCTTTCATTAATAATATATTTTATATCGGTCATTGAAATCAGATTCCAAAAAATCTCTCAGTCAATTTTACAAATACAGCCGGTCCGATCCAAAGCACATCCTCATCCACATCAAATCGGCAGTTGTGGTGCGGAGCATCCGTCTTCTTTTCCGGATTAGAAGAACTTAAAAACAGAAATGCTGCCGGGATCTGATTTGCATAATAAGAGAAATCCTCACCTACCGTGATCGGATCAGACACATGATCGATCACATGATCTTCTCCGACAATCTCTCTGGCACATTCTGCCGCAAGTGCTGCCATATCTGCATTATTAATCACAGGAGGCGCACCCCAGATCATTTCGTACTCTACTTCGCCACCGAATACTTTGGCTGTCATCTCTGCGATCTCTCCGATTCGCATTGCCATTAACTGACGAACTTCTTCTTCGAACGCACGAGTTGTACCCTCGATCAGAACTTCTGACGGAATGATATTATAAGTATCTCCGGCAACCACATGACCAACCGTAAGAACTGCAGGTTTTACAGCAGAAATCTCTCTTGCAATTACAGACTGAAGATTAACGATAATATGAGCCGCAATGTTGATCGGATCAATTCCCTTTTCCGGTGTAGATCCATGGCAGCCATATCCTTTCACTTTAATGACAAACTTATCAAAGGATGCCATACAGCTTCCCGGATGACTGATTACAGTACCTGAAGGGATTTCTTTTCCACGAAGGGTACCGATATGTGTTCCAAAAATCGCATCTACTCCATCCAGACATCCGGCTGCAATGGAACGTTCCGCGCCTCTTGAGTTTTCTTCATCGGTCTGGAAGATCAGCTTTACTCTGCCCGGGATCTGCTCTTTGTGATCATTTAAAACTTTGGCAGTTCCGAGAAGCATCGCCATGTGCGCATCATGACCACACGCATGCATCAATCCATCATGTTCAGATTTAAACTCCAGATCATTTTCTTCCTGAATCTTAAGTGCATCCATATCCGCACGGAAAGCGATCGTTTTTCCCTCAACGCCCTCGTTGATAACAGCTGTAAGTCCGCTGTCATCTGGATTTTCCTGGTAAGAGATCCCCATCTCTTCCAATTTACGGATCACATATGCTTTCGTTTTCGGAAGATCTCCTCCAAATTCCGGAATTCGATGAAGGTCCCTTCTCATCTCAATTAATTCTTGTTGAATGTCTTTGCATTTTTCCCACATCATATTATAACCAGCTTTCATGTAAAAAGGCCGACTCTCAATCAAGAGAGCCGGCCAAAATATCAGGCTTTATCCTTCAATATTATTCTTCAGCTGCAGCTCTAGCTTCAACTTCTTTCTTCTGAACATCGCCCGGAGCCTGCTCGTAACGGCTGAACTCGTATGCGAACTCACCGATACCACCAGTCATGGAACGAAGGTCTGTGTTGTAACCGAACATCTCGGACATCGGAACGTCAGCAACGATTTCCTGTTTGCCGCCAAGAACGGAGTTCATACCAAGTACACGGCCTCTTCTCTTGTTGAGGTCACCCATAACGTCACCTGTGAATTTATCCGGAACGATAACTTTTACAGATGCGATCGGCTCTAAGAGAACCGGAGTAGCTTTCATGAAACCTTCTTTGAATGCGATTGTGGAAGCCATCTTGAACGCCATCTCAGAGGAGTCTACCGGATGGTAGGAACCGTCTAATAATGTAGCCTTGATACCAACTACCGGATAACCAGCTAACGGGCCCTTTAAGCAGCATTCCTGCACGCCTTTTTCAACTGCCGGGAAGTAGTTCTTCGGAACTGCACCACCAAATACTTTCTCTTCGAATACGTATGCGGACTCAAGATCACCGGACGGCTCGAAGGACATCTTAACGTCACCAAACTGACCATGTCCACCGGACTGTTTTTTATGTCTTCCAGCTGCTTCAACTTTCTTACGGATTGTCTCACGGAAAGCGAATTTCGGCTTGGAAAGTTCAATCTCAACTTTATATCTGTTGGATAATTTGCTTACAACAACATCGAGGTGCTGATCGCCGATACCGTAAAGTAATGTCTGACGATTCTCTGCATCTACAACTGCCTTTAATGTAAGATCTTCTTCCATCATTCTTGCAAGTGCACTGGAGATCTTGTCTTCATCACCTTTTGTCTTCGCAGCGTATGCCATGTATGTATACGGTGTGGAGATTTCCGGTTTGTGGTAAACGATCGGAGCTGTCTTAAGAGCGATTGTATCACCTGTGGAAGTGATGTTTAATTTAGCAACCGCACCGATATCACCGGCTTTAATCTCCGGAACTTCGATAACGTCTTTACCTCTTAATACGTATAATTTACCAACTTTTTCTTCTGTATCTTTATTTACGTTGTAAATTGTAGAATCAGCTTTTAATGTACCTGTGCAAACTTTCATTAAGGAGTATTTACCGATGAACGGATCTACTACTGTCTTGAATACTCTTGCAGACAGGGAAACGTCTTCGTTGTACTTCGCTGTGAAACGCTCACCTGTGGAAACGTCTACACCAACACACTCGAAGTAATCCGGAGCCGGGAAGTAACGGTCAATTGCATTTAAGAGAGCGTTGAAGCCCTGGCAGTTGATACCGGAACCCATCATAACCGGAACGATGTTTCCTTCAGAAACGTGTGTCTGAACTGCTGTATAGATCTCATCCTGTGTGAACTCGTCACCGGAGAAGTAACGCTCCATGTACTCTTCGCTTGTCTCAGCAACAGCTTCCATTAAAGCATCGCGAGCGATACCAAGGTTTTTCTCTGTGTACTCCGGAATCTCACATGCCTCATACTCAGACATATTTGTGAAACGACGGCCTTCCATCTTAACAACGTTAACGAAACCTACGAATTTCTCATTTTCACGGATCGGAACCTGGAACGGAGCGATCTTTCTGCCGAACTTTCTCTCAAGTTTTAAGATAAGCTCTCTGTAGGAAGCGTGGTCATCATCCATGTTTGTAGCGAAGATGATTCTCGGAAGTCTGTATTTCTCACAAAGCTCCCAAGCTTTCTCTGTACCAACTTCGATACCTGCTTTACAGTTAACAACGATGATCGCTGCATCTGCAACGCTAACTGCCTCTTCAACTTCACCAACGAAATCGAAGTAACCCGGTGTATCTAACAGGTTGATCTTGATGTTGCCTTCTGCGCCTGCATACTCGATCGGAACCATAGTTGTAGAAATGGAGAACTGTCTCTTGATTTCCTCTTTATCGTAATCGCTGATTGTGTTACCGTCAGCAACTTTACCCATTCTCTTTGTAACACCTGTAAGATATGCAAGTGCCTCTGCAACTGTTGTCTTACCTGCGCCACCGTGGCCTAACAGTACGACATTGCGGATGTTTTTTGTTCCATAAACGTTCATAATTCAATTCCTCCCGGACAAATATTTTTCATGATCTCCTTTTCTTTCTGTGAGATCCCTTTATAAACATATGAGAATCAGGAACGAGATTCATCATTTATTTACGCATGCATACATTCTATCAAAAACCCCTGGAAATTACAAGTGAAATGTGCAATTTGCACAATAATTTTTGCATTTTTTTGAATTTCCGCAACTCTTAAGTATCAAAACTGTGAAAAAACAAGAACTTTTTTCATAAAATTCAATTCATTTTGCACAATATACAAAAAAGGCAGAACCCCGAATCGGGATTCTGCCTTCTCTAATTTTATTAAATATTTTTGGAACGGGACAGAATGTCTACTAACATTGTCGCGAACTTCTCTTCATCTGTATCAAGACAAACATATACGTTCTTCGGAGCGTCATTGAAATGTCTTGTATCAAATAAAGTCTGACCATCAGCGATACCACCGCAAACAACATCACAGCGCATGTGCTTAAGATTTGTGATCACTGTCGGATCAAGTAAATATAATACACAAAGGGCGTCATGGATCGGAGCGATATCCGGCTCATGAAGCGGCTGCATTGTATTGTAAGCTTTGAGTCTTGCTTCGATCTCAGCTGCTACGAAATCGCCAACCGGATTTCCCCATGCCTCGAACAGCTGCTGATGCTGCGGACGCATGTTCGCTTTGTGAGTTGCATCTAACGGCATCATTGTGATCTTCGCACCACAGTCAAGAACGATCGCTGTTGCTTCCGGATCGATGAATACGTTGTACTCAGATGCTGCTGTAGAGTTACGCTGATCGTGACCACCACTCATGATGAGAATTTCTTCTACATTCTTGATGATCTCCGGCTGTGCACGGTATGCGAGAGCAAAGTTTGTAAGCGGTCCAACCATGATCAGAGTGATCTTCTCTTCTGCATTCATAAGAGTATCGATGTACCAGCTAACTGCATTCGCACCCTCTACTACTTTCTTTGTAGCCGGCGGTAACGGTAAGTACGGTGCATGATATGTAACATCTTCACCGTCTGCACTTACGCCATCGTTGGAACGAAGACGAAGTTTACGAAGCGGATCCAGAGTTGCAAGAAGCGGTGTAGAACAGCCACGGATAACCGGGATGTCAGATTTCATTAACTCAAGTACACGCAGTGTATTCTCTGTTGTGTTCTCTACCGGTAAGTTACCGTTTACAGTACAGATACCGATGATATCAAATTCCGGAGATAAAATACCGCACATAAGGGCAAGGGCATCATCGGAACCTGTATCTACGTCAAAAATAATTTTTCTTTTCTTGATATCCATGATTTACACTCCTGTATAAAATCTTGTT
>JAFYOD010000272.1 GCA_017556515.1 Lachnospiraceae bacterium | reverse complement strand
CTTGCAGATTTTCTGTTGCAGCCCCCGGTGTTCTACATTGTTGGTCTTGTCTGCTTTTGCTTTGTGGTGAAAGCAGTAAAGATAATTATTCATTGAGAAAGGAGCGATTCTGCAGGAAACCACTTTCGCTATCTCCACCCTCGTCACTATGATCGGTGAGATTTTCACTGCCGCGCTGGGTTGGGCCGAAGAGGTTGTCACTTTTGTTGGTGGTAGTCCTCTGGTGCTGTTTTTCATGTGCCTGCCTCTGATCGGTCTGGGCATTGGCATCGTGCGGCGCCTCATTCGTATGTAAGGCTCCGGACAACGGAGGGCGGCAACAAACGGAGTTTGCCGCCCTCCGTTTCTATCTGAAAGGGAAAAATATGCGATATGTAATTTCTCGCTTTTTATATTCCATTGGTCGATTGCTGTGCTATTTTGGCCGTCTTTGTAAAGCGGCTGCTATGGTCATTAGAGGGATTTAATGATGATTTTTTTCTTGAAACTTTTCGGCGGGTTTTTCTCGCTGGTTCTCATTTGGCATTTCCTCACCCGGAAGTATGTGAATCCGTACAAGCTGTATTTTATCTTCGGGAAAAAGGGCGCCGGCAAGACTACTTATGAAACGAAACTTGCTTGCAAGTATCTCAAAAAAGGATGGAATGTTTACACGGATCTTCCGGAGCTGTATGTTCCCGGTATCCGTTTTTTCCCATATGAGCAGCTTGGTGACTTCGTTCCGGAAGAACATTCCCTTTTGATCCTTGGTGAAGCTGGCATCAAGTTCGATGCTCGTCATTTCAAAGACTTCAAACCGTCCTTGCGTGACTTCTTCGCGTTCCAGAGAAAGTATAAGGTTATTTGCTATATGGATAGTCAGACCTTTGATGTCGACAAGAAGATCCGTGATCGTACTGATGCCATGTTCCTTCAGGTGAACTTCCTTCGTGTTTTCTCCATCGGTAAGCGCATTATCAAGAAGATTACTCTGGTTGAGGCTACTTCCCAGGGTGAGTCCCGTATTGCTGAGAACCTTGTTTTTGCCCCCATCTGGATGTGGACGTTCACATATATTCCTGCTTGGGCCGGTAAGTTTGACAGTAATGCCGTGATCGATCGGAAGCCTTATTTGGATTATACGGTAGTCGGTGCCGATGCTTTTTCGGCTCCTATTCCGGATGATCCTGCTGAGGCTCTTGCTGAACTGAATGCTCGTAACCGCTGGGCAGCTGCATCTAATTCTTTACGCAGCCGCTTCCGGCACAAATCAGTATCTCCTGTTCTGGATGGATTGGATTATGAAGATCGGGAAATTCCCTCTGATGAAGATCTTGACCGTAATCTTCCTGAGTTTCTCCGGTAATGTATTACAAAAAATAGCCAGGAACATTTGGATCCGGCTCGCAGCTTAGATCTATCTGTATTACAAAGCTATGTCTATGGGTCTTTTCCAATTCAGTACCTTTCGCGGATAGTCGTTCATCCAGTTTTGGATTTCGGCTATCCGCTTTTCACTTATGCCGGTGAAGTCGGTGCCTTTGGGGAACCAGCGCCGGATCATCCGGTTCTGATTTTCGTTGGATCCTTTTTCCCATGCTGCATAGGAGTGGCAGTACCAGATTTGGAAGCGTTTTCCGCCTCGGATTGAGGTACATAGTTTTTCGTATTCCAAGAATTCCATGCCATTGTCTGTTGTAATGCTCTTGAACTTTACACCGAAATCAGGAGTGTTTTTCTCCAGTTTATCGAAGACAGAGCGCACGGTAGCAGCTTTTCTGTCTGGTAGTTTAAAGATCAGTTCTTGTCGGCTCTTCCGCTCGGTGAGTGTAAGAAGTGCAGCTTTCGTATTAGCTTTGCCAACGATCAGATCCATCTCCCAGTGACCGTATTCCGCCCTCTGATTGATGTGTTCCGGACGATCGGCAATGCTGGGGAGTTTAGGATGAACGATCCGTCGGATAGGTCGGTAATTTCTCTTCATCCGCTTTTTCTTGATCCACAGATCCTTGTTGGTCAAATGTAGGAATACTTGCTTGTCAATGTAGCTGTAGAGAGTAGCCACACAGATGCTGGTTTTGTATCCTTCCAGCTTGGCCGCTGCCAGAGCTGCCGCAGGAGAGTACCGGTCATTTAAGATTTTGGCTTCTAGATATTCTGCGTACTGATGGTCATTGCCGATCTTCAGCGGTCGACCTAAGGCCGTCATATTGTAATCATGGATGATCTGACCTTTATCAGCGGAGTATTCGTATATGTAAGTATAGAGATTTTTGACCTTGCGATCTACCGTGCATTGTCCGCGTTTCTTTTCGTAATAGATCGTTCTCTCACAGAAGCCCAGTTCGCCGGCAATCCATGCAACGGATTTGCCGGCTCTGAGGTAGGCTTCCATCTTTAGTCTGTCTTGATAGTTCATATGTCTTTGCTTTTTCGCCATGCGTACCTCCACAATTCTTCAGTGAATCGAATACGTGACCTTAAACAAAGCCGCCCACGGCTGGAGCCATGGGCGGTTATATTGTATCACAGAATCAAGCGCCGGCGCTCCGGATCCTGTGTGCTGCCGTTGCGAATTTGTATTACTCCTCTTCCAGAACAGCTAGATAATAGTCCAGTTTGGCTTGGATCATGTTCATCATCTGCTCAATCTTCTGCTTTTTCTTTTGGAGATCGGCCAGGGATTCACGTTCCTCTTGGATCTTGGTTCTGTACCACTCCAGCCGCTGCTCTGCATGGTCAATCTCATAGATGCAGCGTGTAACGAGGTTCTCCCATTTCTCGGTGAAGGTGCTGCCGGCCTGACGCTCGATCAGATCGGCCATATCCTCAGAGATCCGGATGCTCTTCAGTATGGTTTTGTTGTTCATGTTTGACCTCCTTCAGTTCTTCTTTCAGTTTCCAGCATTCGCTGTACGTCACATGTGCGAGGTGAATTGCGTCCTCGATATCAGCACGATACCCCATTACGCTCCGGATCAGGATGATTTGAGATAGCGTAAGGAATACCATTGCGATAAGCAGCAGAGTGATTTTATCCATAGCATTCTCCTGTTAATGTAAGTGTTTGCGACAATGGGTTTCCCAGTGCTGGCATAATATGCAGCAGTTTCGGCATTGCTTGTCTTCGTTCGGCATCAGCCAGTAGTAGAGGCGTGCGAGTGTGTCCCATAGTATGTTCATGGCGTTCCCTCCCATAGTGTTTGATCGGCGTAAGCGGCAGCGCCGCTGCTGCTTACTTTCTTCGCACAATCCATGGAATTCTAAATGCGTCAAGACTGGCCGCAGGCCACTCGCTCAAAAAAATGTAGCCCCCGCCAATTCTGCTTGGCGGGGGCGTTAAGCATTTTATTGAGGTCTTGATGCGTTTCGATTTCCATGGCACATCCCGTAGGGATACTTTATTCCTTCGTCCCGCCCGCAGGCGTATTACCCGCGCACGGTAGCAGCCATCGATCCTGGCGCCATTTTGTAATACAAAAACTGCAAATACTTCTTGACATTTGCCCCTGCAAGTTTTAATATGTATTTGCAGGGTAGCACGCCTCATTTTCGGCCTGCTGCCCTGCATTAATTTTAGGGGACAAACATTGCCCCAGAAAAACGGAGGAAAGATCCATATGCAGATTGAAGAAATGATTTTCGTAGGTTATGGCTATGGCAGGTTTAAGACCGAGACCAACAGCATGCGAGACTACTGCAATGTTTTCATGTTGCAGGACTTCTCTGGCGAGCAGAACAATGATTACCATTTCGGCGGTCACAAGGCCGTTAAGTACGGCTGCATCTCCCCTGATGTCTTCAAGGATATCAAGGTCGGCACCCGCGTTCAGGTTTTCTTCAGCTCCAACGGCAAAGTTGGTTATCTGGCACCTGTCACTAAGGCGTAAGCTCCGCTTTAGTTGGCTAAAGTAAAAACGCCGGAGGGTAGCTCCCTCCGGCGTGACCCCCCCGCTGACAGGGGGTCACTACCTACAATAGAAGATGGGGGTCATCTATCGTGGATAGCAGAGTAGCGGAAAACCTAGTCTTGTATGACTGGCTTTCTTTTACATCTAAAGTTCATAGCCCGGAGGATCTGATTGCTGCTTTAGGTCTGACGCATGTCCCTTGGACGGAGACCAAAGGTGCTAGAGGATACCGGGATCGTAAATATTTCTCCTGCATCAGCATCCATTATAATGGCCGTGCTGATATGGGTGTTTGGGTTGAAATGTCTGGCCAAGGCTGCCGAACATTTGAAACGCTCAGCACACTCTCCAAGGATGATAAAGAGCGCTGGGTGAAACTCTTCAGCTTCATCAGCAGCCAAGGCTTAAAAATTACTCGTCTGGACGTTGCGTATGACGATCATACTGGGATTCTCGATATGGGCGCGATTGCGCAGGATACGCAGACCGGCATGTATATCAGCAGATCTACGTACTGGGAGACGATTCTGTCATCTAAAGGTTCCACCGTTTACATTGGCAGCCCTCAGAGCAAGGTTCTGATTCGTATTTATGACAAGGCAGCTGAACGCGGAGCTGTGGATCAGCATTGGATCCGTGTGGAGCTGCAGCTTCGAGACGATCGTGCATCTCAGTTTTCCAAAATAGATCTACCGATTGGACAAGCATTCGCCGGTGTCCTGCTGAACTATCTGCGGTACATACAAGTTCCGGATGTCTTTGATCAGAACAAATGGCGCTGGCCTATGACGGATTACTGGTGCAATTTAATCTCTGATGCCGAGAAAATCAGCATCTATCAGGCGCCCGGCATGGAGTACAACGAAGAACGCTGCCGCCGATTTGTTGTGAATCAAGCCGGCAATGCTATTGACGCTTGCATTCAGATGTACGGTTTGGAGGAATTCGCGAATATGATCAAAAATCGTGAGACGGCACCGAATCCTAAATACGAGGAAATTGTTAAACGTCATCGCTTTGAGGTTCTGGCAGCCAGAGTGATGAAGTACTTTGGCAATTAAGAAAACGTAATACAAAAATCATCCTGGACAACAGTGCCGGCGCGTGCTGCAGCGTGATTTTTGTATTACACATACTGCGGGATGGTGTAACGGTAGCATGTTTGGTTCTGCACCAGAAGATGATGGTTCAAGTCCATCTCCCGCCACCAAAAAAGAACAAGCTCCGGCGAGGGAGCTTGTCCTTTTGAATCAGATCCTTGCGAGAACGTATCGCAAGAACAGAATGGTCAAAACCATAAGTGTGCCGGTTGTGATCTCCATTCTGTAACCTCCTTTCCGTCTGATTTCCGTGGTCAGGCGGAAGGAGGCCCTCTGGGCAAGTATTCAATTAGTTGCTGCCGTCATCGTCCTTTCGGTTTTGCTCTTGCAGATCCCGGAGCATCTTCTTAATCTTCCGCTGGTTCCAGAGGATGATCAGACCGAGGATGATTAGGATGCCAATACCAGCAATCAATAGCTTTGTCAGTTGTTCTGTGTTTTGACAGATTACAGCTTCGATCTTTTCTTGCGTTCTATCTATTTTCAGCCAATTCTCAAAAAGTTCATTACCTAGCGCTTTATAGAGTTCGTCATTCGTCATTTATATCACTCCTTTTCATGGAGTATATCATTTAGGGAGGTAAAACACAATGAAACGATTCTTAGGTCGGAGAGTTTTACCTGTTTTTTTGATTTTTTCACTTTTGATTCCGGCTGTAACAGTACCGGCTGCTGCACTTGCAGACTTCCCGGATAGTTTAGTTGATATTAATTCTGTATATTCATGGAACAGGCTGCTCAATTGTACGAATACAGTTGCTGCTAACTCTGCGATGTCTGCATTTGGCGTTGCCGGTACTGTCCAGGATCTATTCTGGTATTTAGTTGATTCCGTAATTGATCGTCGCGATACTGGTTCCCGTACAGAAAAGCGTTTATTATATTACGATTGCGATGCTTTTGAATCCTTGTACACATCAGAGTTACAGAGTAGTTTTTGGGAAGAAATCGTGGATGCCAATCGTGCTATTGCTGCTATTTCGCTAAGAAATCTATTCAACTTAGGTTCGTTGTCTTTTGCTGTTGAATATGATTCTGAGCGCGGTGTATACCGTGTTTTGGAAACCACAAACAATATATGGGTTGTCGCTTCTGATGGCACTTATCCGTATTGGGAAGAAGAAGCCGTGGATTCTTCTGAAGAGTCTGGAGATGATCGCTGGGTTTCTGCCAGCGAGGTCTATTTACACCTCATTAAAGAAGAAAAGCCTGGTGTTCCTATGAATAGGAGACAGGTTGAAAATTTAATTACTTACCTTTGCTCTAAGGGTGATATTTGTTCTCCTGTCGAAATTGGTGCATCTGGTAAGGTCGGCATTAATAAGCCTGGCTATTTTTACTGCGATCATACAGGACGTCCTTATTATTACTCAAAGGAAAATCAAACGGCTATTGAGCAGGATCGTCCGACTACAGAAGTAGTTCCTGACAATGAAGATGAGGATGTTGATACTCCAGAAGATATTGAGGTCGGTATCGATTTGGACAATATGGTGATTGTGCTGCCTGATGGCACCACACTTCCGTTGATCGATATCGTTTACAATCCCACTACGAACGAGTACGAGGTTACGACTTATAATGTCGAGAATAATGAGTACAACAACTACACTTACAAGTATTATCTCCAGTATACGTACGTAACTTACATCGGTGAGACATCTGATTTTGAAGCTTATAAGTGCTACTATCAGCTGCCGGATGGCCGAAACTCTGCGGATCTGACGCCGGAGGAGCTGGAGCAGCTGAGCGTGGCCATTGATGTGGTGGAATATAGCCGCGCTACGGATGATGTCCGCGTCAGAGCGCTGTACCACTTTGACGGCAATACGAAAGACTCTTCTTATTGGAACCATCAGAGCAAGTTTGATTGGTCGAACACGCCCAGTATTACGTATATGGACGTTGAAACCTTCAACGGCGCTCTGTATTTGGATGGCAGTGTGAGATCCACGTTGAACATGTCTCTGCCAACGGAGCTCGGTCGCGGTGATTTTACGATTCAGTTCAGATATTACCAAGGCCAGAAGATTGCCGATGATGATTATACCGGCCTCTATTTAAACGCAGATTTCTTGGAGGATGAATGGAGTCCCCGGACGGATGATGAGGCATATCAGATCTTAAACTTCAACGGATCCGCAATTGGTAGTTCTGCGCTTGGGATCATTAAGACTGAAAATTACCCGGTTGGATCTTGGTTTGAGGTTTGTATTACCAGACAGGGTAATGTTTTGACCTATTATCTGAATGGTATGCCCGTTCATCATGAAACGATTTCCTCTATGGCATTTGATAAGACGCTGACCTTCCACTTTGACGGCGGCACGGTAGCATATGCCATGATTGATGAGCTGCGTGTTCTTAATTATGCAATTGTTTCCGGTGATGGATCCTATTATGAGCCTACAGCCGTTCCTCATGATACAAACCTTGCTCTAGTACTGCCTGAGGATAAAGTTGCGATTGCAGACGAGTACTGGGAGATTACCAGCTCCGGCAATAACCTTTTGAAGTCTCGCGGTCTGGATGATTGGACTACACAGTGGATCGATACATCCAAGGCACTCGTTCCTGTGAACTACAAGGTTGGTAACACCAACGGTACATGGAATTTCACGCTGGATCCGGCGAATCTGATCAGTGACGGTCTGATCGCATATTACAATACCGACGTCATTGATTTGGATTTCAACAGCTCCGGCACGATGTTCGATTTGGTCTATGATAAGCCGCAGCATTATGAATACTTGTCTCTGGCCGGTGGCTTTATGAGCCTTCCTTCCGGATACAGTGTTCCGTTCTCCAGCATCTACATTCCGATCAGCATTGGCGGTAATTCTGTCCTTGCTGATGATAGCTATGTTTTCTCTGTTGTGAATGGCAGTGGCGTGATTCGAACGATCAAATTCACCATTAAGGATGGTCTCGTTCAGACCGGCACAAGTGCTTCCTTTGGCAATATGCGAATCAGCGCTTCCCGCATTGGCTCCGGCAGCACTATTGTCAGCTATATCTGCATTGGTTTCAATCCGAAAACGGACAAAGTTCCTACGCAGCCTATCGTTTACATGGAGCTGCTCCAGGGAGCCACCAGTACGGATCTGAAGGCCGAATTCCATGAAGATGTGGCCATTCTGGATAAGGACGATCAGTTTAAGCCTACTCTGGCCGTCCGGACAGATCTTGAGATTACGGACTATCAGATTGGTGGTGTGCGTCCGGCAATCCCCAAGAAGGGTCTGGTTTATGCTCTGGTGCAGAGTGGTTACATCACCAGCTTGCAGATCTACAATGGACAGGCTTGGGAAGGTGTAGACGGTCGTATCTGGACCGGTGAGCGCTGGATCCCGTACAGCAGTTACAACATTATCACGTTGCAGGATATGTACGATATCAGTGATACCACCAATGATTATGAGTACATCTACACGGAGACCGGCTTCTGGTCTTGGTGGCAGCGCAGCTGGAATGAGTTCACCGGCAAGCTGTTCGGTTTGCTCGGTGGCGGCGCCGGTGACGTGGATCTGGATGAGCCGGTAACTGAGTCGGATCCAGAGAATGAGGATGATCTGTCCTTCTGGGAATTCATCAAGCTGCTGCTGAATGGCTGCAAGGCTGTGTTTACCGGCACACGGCAGCTCTTCTCCGGAGTCGTGTCCACCGTGCCGGAGGCCGTGTCCACCTTAACCGGTGCATTTGAACCCGGCGGTGTTGCGGTTGGTTTCTTGGACGGTACTGATCCGGATGCAGACGCTGCGGAGCTGCGGATCGTGAGCTATACGATTCCGAGCGGTACTTATAACCGAGGCGATCCTCTTGATTTTTCTATTGAGGCCACCGGCATCGGTTTGACCTATGAGTGGTATCATTCTACTTCAGCTTCTTTCGGGAAAGTCTCAACTACGCGTAAATCTTTTTCTCGAACAGCTTCTGCGGTTAATGGAACAATTCAGAGGTATTTCGTGAAATGTGTGGTAACGGATTATATGGGCAATCAGGTTTCGACTGGCACTCATTCTTACTCTGTTGATGCTACCAGTTCCTCTTATAGTCTCCGCGGTTTCCGTGATGTAGATATCAATGAATACTATGAGACGGAGGTGCTGGATCCATGGCGTTATCGGTAGAGATTGCTGAATTTATGTCCTTGATTGCGGGATTCTGGATGCTTTTGCCTCTTATGATTCGAAAGGTTTTTCTTTCTGCATTGACCATAATCGTTGTGATTCGTATTTTCAAAATGGTAAGGAGTGCAAGCGGCGATGATTGATGTTTTGCAAGTGCTTTTTGCATGGATGCCGCCTACTGTGCGTGCGATCGTTTTTGCCGGTATTGCTGTCTTTGTGCTGTCTGTCTTTGTTGGTCTGGTGCTTAAGATTATCAGTCTGTTCAGGGGGTGACTTATGAATTTTCTCGTTGTTGCTCAATGTTTGTTTGAGAACACATGGAAACTCTTCACCGGCGTTAAGATTCCCGGCATTGGTATTTCCGCAGCTGCGGTTCTGATCGGCATCTTTCTGATTTTCTTTTCCGTTCAGATCATCAAAGAATTTTTGGGAGGGCGTAAATGAAAACCCTTTTATTTAGTTTGGTTCTGTGTCTGGCGCTACCGTTTTCAGCGGTAGCTGCCGAGGACACGGATAGTCCGGAGTATTATTCTATTGAGCATCTGGATGATCGTGGCTCTGGTGGTCTGACGGAAGAGGATGTCATGGATCTGATCGAGGCCATGCAGACACCTCAGATTACCACGCTGTATAGATCTTCTGAGATTACTTCGCCGGCTGCCATGTATGCGTTGGATCCGGAAGATCAGACGATGCGTGATGTGGTAGTTCTCATCCTTGGTGAGTATGTCCCCCAGATGCAGACCGTGACGGAGTATCTCTCTGACGGTACTGAAGTCACGTATACGGAAGTTGTGCCCGGTGTGGCCGGTCTGGATTGGAACTGGATCGGTGGTGCTGCGTTGTTTACGCTGGCGTTGTTCAGCTTTTTTAAGATCGTGGGGGTGGTGCTGAAGAATGGATAACATGATTACTTTCAGCGGTGTTATTTTGACGCAGCTTGCAGATTTTCTGTTGCAGCCCCCGGTGTTCTACATTGTTGGTCTTGTCTGCTTTTGCTTTGTGGTGAAAGCAGTAAAGATAATTATTCATTGAGAAAGGAGCGATTCTGCAGGAAACCACTTTCGCTATCTCCACCCT
>JAFYOD010000001.1 GCA_017556515.1 Lachnospiraceae bacterium | reverse complement strand
GCCTCTTTTGTCATCCTGGCATTGATCTGGACCGGTTCCGAAAACTTATCTGTGTTTATTGCGTTTATTGTGGTTTATCCGATGATCCACGTAAACACCCTGGCAGGTCTTCGAAGCACTGATCCAAAACTTTTGGAAATGGCGCGCCTCTTCCGTGTTCCGGTTTGGCGCCAAGCCATGTCAATCTATCGTGTATCCTTATATCCGTATCTGGCAAGCGCCATGAAAACAGCCCTTGGCATGGGATTCAAATCCGGTATCGCGGCCGAAGTCATCGGCGTTCCGGAAGGCTCCATCGGAGAGGGACTTTATTTATCCAAAATTTATCTGAGCACTGCAGAATTGTTCGCCTGGACACTCGTGATCATCTGCCTCAGTGTTCTGTTTGAGAAAGCATTTTTACTTCTGCTCCGCATGGCTGCAGGGAAAGGAGTTGTGACAGGTCATGAAGATCACGAATCTCTGTAAATCTTATAATGGTGAAGTCGTTCTGAACAATCTGTCCCTTACTCTGGAGCATGGAAAACGGTATTGTCTCATGGCTCCGTCCGGAAGCGGAAAGACAACTTTATTTCGAATTCTCATGGGCTTCGAAACGCCTGATTCCGGTCAGATTGACGGACTGGAACAGATGACACTCGCAGCCGTTTTTCAGGAAGACCGACTTTTGGAAGGCTATACTGCACTGGAAAATATTCGCTTCGTTACAGGGAACCAATACTCCGGTCAGGAATTAGACCGCATCCTGCTGCGTCTGCTTCCTGCAGAATCTCTTTCCAAACCGATCCGTGAATTCTCCGGAGGTATGAAACGTCGTACCGCAATCCTTCGCGCTCTTCTGGCTCCATCTGATTTTATCATTATGGATGAGCCGTTTACCGGACTGGATACAGAAACCAAACGCAATGTGATCGAACTCATCAAAGAGTATACGGAAGGCAAGCTTCTTCTCTTGTCTACCCATTATGAAGAAGATGCAGAGTTACTCGATGCAGAACTTCTCCATCTCCCGGTTCACACAACTTAATACAAAACAAACAACTCCCACATAGCTTTATATGTGGGAGTGATTGTCTACAATAAACATATTCAGTTTCTTCCATCTCTGAAACTCCTCTTTGGTCAAGATCAGGTGTTTCAGCAATTCATCATCCAACTCCTGAGGTGCCAGCGTTACCAAGCATTTAAACGCACAAGGCATCAAGTCTGTACTGGAAATTCCGCAAAGCAATCCCTCTGTAAAATCACGTTTCTCCAGCGGATTAAAGATATAGAGCAAGTCCTCTTCCAAAGCATTGTACTGGTTTACAAAAGAAAAACGGATCAGCATATCACTATAGATCACCTTACCGGTATAATACACGGAACTGCTTCGTCCATTCGGTGTTCCTGCATTGATGACAAAGGTCGCGTCATAATCTCCCGGATGCTCGGAAGACTTGTTAATATCGATAATGCCTTCTTTCAGTCTCTGATGACGTCCCTCATAGAAATAGAAATACAGACGCTCTGCAGCGAAAAACGCACCTTTTCCGGCAGGTGTCAAAGCAGCCATCTCTGACTGCTCCATCGGCGGACGATAATTGGTCAGCTGATTGATATTCACTTCCAGTGCCTGACTGATCTCATATAAAGTTTCAATATCGATCGAGATTTCTCCGTTTTCATATTTGCTGACGGTTGCGCGACTCTTATGGATCAGATCCGCCAACTGCTGCAGCGTCATCTTACATGCCTTGCGATACATCTTGATCTGGCTTCCAACATACTGATTGATCTCACTCATATTCGGCTCTCCTGTTACGAAATTGTCAAAAAGTTTCGTTAAAATATATATTTTTCATATTATATGTGCAATTTATTCGTTTAGAATCCGTTTTAATAGCATTAGTTTACCATAAGGAAACATTCTTTGTCAAAAGTTTCTTGCAGGGAAACTTCTATGAACTTGCACTTTTTCCTCATTTTCTATATAATGGCGAACATTGATTACAAAAGGAGACACAACAATTATGAAAAAAGAAACATCCGGCGGCTTCTCCAGCTCCATCGGATTCGTATTATCAGCCGCAGGCAGTGCAGTCGGTGTCGGTAATATCTGGAGATTCCCTTACCTGGCAGCCAGAGACGGCGGCGGATTATTTATCCTCGTTTATATTCTTCTGATCTTAACCTTCGGCTTCACATTATTAACTACTGATATCGCCATCGGACGTAAGACAGGCGAACACGCAATTTCCGCATATAAATCCATGCACCCAAAATGGGGCTTCCT
>JAFYOD010000033.1 GCA_017556515.1 Lachnospiraceae bacterium | reverse complement strand
ACCCTTTTCCTGGATCTTGCCTTTCAATTTGTTGATCTCGTAACGGTGCATCAGAAGCTTACGCTCTCTAAGCGGATCCTTATTGAAGATATTGCCTTTTTCATATGGACTGATGTGCATGCCATAGATCATCACTTCATTGTTGACAATGCGCACAAAAGATTCCTTTACGCTGCATTTGCCCATTCGAAGGGATTTGACTTCTGTACCAACAAGAGAAATACCACACTCGAATTTTTCATCAATAAAGTAGTCGAAATATGCTTTTTTATTGTTTGCGATCAGTTTCATTCCGCTTTTTGCCATATCTTTCTCCTTTTAACTCACGGCAGACTGTAGGATTATTTTACAGCCTGCCATGACAAATTACAAGTCTTTTAAAAATTCTTGACCGGAAGAAAATCGATTGTCTTCATGTAGCGGTCAACACCTACAACCTGGATGCGGATCTGCTGACCGAGTTTGAATTTTCTTCTTGTGCGTTCACCCACAAGCTCGTAGCGATCCTCATCAAATACATAGTAATCGCCGTGTAATTCGGAAACTCGAACCATTCCTTCTACGGTATTCGGAAGTTCTACATAGAATCCATAATTGCTCATTCCGGAAATTACACCATCGTAAATCTCTCCGACTCTGCGCTCCATGTACTGGACTTTTTTCGCTTTATCCGTCTCACGCTCTGCTTCCTCTGCTGTACGCTCTCTGGAAGATGTCCAAATGGATACTTCCGGAAGGATGCGGTCGTAATGAGACAATCTCTTTTCCGTAAGATTGCCGTGCAGATTTTCTTTAATGATTCGGTGAATCTGCAGATCCGGATAACGACGGATCGGAGATGTAAAGTGTGTATAATACTTCGCTGCGAGGCCGAAATGACCGACACAGTCTGTAGAATATTTTGCCTGCTTCATAGAGCGAAGTGCCAGTCTGGAAAGCAAAGCTTCCTCCGGAGTTCCTGCCACTTTTGTGAGCAGTTTCTGCATCTCTTTCGGATGGAGTTCTCCATTCTGTAAGTGGATTGAATAACCAAAGTTATTGATCAAAATACCAAATCGTTTGATTTTTTCCTCGTCCGGTTTTTCGTGTGTGCGATATAAGAACGGGATCTGCTGCCAGAAATAATCTTCTGCAACGGTCTCGTTGGCTGCAAGCATGAAGTCTTCGATCAGCATGTTTGCTTCATTTCGCTCGTATGGTTTGATCTCCTTCGGTCTTCCCTTATCATCTAAAATAATCTTGCACTCCGGGAAATCAAAATCCACGGCACCGCGAGCCATACGTTTGCCACGAAGTACTTTCGCTACCTCATCCATAAGCAAGAACATCGGAACAAATTCTGCATATTCTGCCCGACACTGCGCTGCAAACTGCTTTTTCGCTTCTTTTGCCTTTTTCTCTTCCTCTAGCTTTCTCATGAAAGCTCGCGCTTCTTTGGCAGTCATATAAGAAATTTCTTCGTCGATCTCAGTCTGTACGTTTTCTTCTACTATCTCTTCGTATGCACCTTTCTTCGCCTGCAGGATTGCATTAACAGCTGTATAAGTCATGCGTCTGTCAATTCGAACCACGGATTCGCAAATTCTGTGACCGATCACATTTCCTTTTTCATCCAGATCCATCAGACAGCTGAGTGCAAATCGATCGGTTCCTGCATTTAAAGAACAGATACCGTTGGAAAGGCGATGAGGAAGCATCGGGATCACACGGTCCACAAGATATACACTGGTTCCACGTTTTAACGCTTCTTTGTCCAGAGGCGTGTGTTCTCTGACATAATGAGTCACGTCCGCGATATGCACACCAAGATGATATACAACACGGCCATTCACGGTTTCCTTAGAAACACTTACAGCATCATCCAGATCTTTGGCATCTTCTCCGTCGATCGTAACCATCGGAACATCGCGAAGATCCACGCGGCCTTTGGCCATTTCTTCTGCGATCATCTCTTCTGTGAGTGCTTCCGGAACTTCAGAAACTTCTTCCATTACATCATCCGGATAACTTTCCGGAAGACCATAGGCCTTGATGATCGAAAGAATGTCCACACCAGGATCATTGACATGACCAAGAATCTGGATCACGCGACCTTCCGGATTCTTTCTTCCACCGCCATAGGAAGTCAGCTTCACGATCACCTTGTGACCAGTTACAGCACCCATGTCGGCGCCTTCCGGAACAAATATATCCACTGTAATTCTCGGATTATCCGGAACCACAAAACCAAATCGCTTATTTTTCTCAAAAGTTCCGATCACAGTTTCATTGGCACGGGTTAAGATTTTTACGACAACCGCTTCTGCCTTTTGATTTCTCGTCTCCTCTTCCACTACAACCTGGACTGTATCTCCATCCATTGCATCTTTGGTATGATCCGGAGCAACGAAAACATCGCCTTCTCTGCCCTCGATCGTAACAAAGCCAAATCCGCGCGGATGTGCGTGGAAAATACCGGTCTGTGCAAAGATCTCTGCTTTTCCATATTTTCCTTTTTTTGATACACTGATCTTACCTTCTGCCATCAGAGCATCCAGTACCTGCTTCAATTCTTCTCTGCTTTCCTTCGGGACATCCAGAAGGATCGCCAGTTCTTTCAGCTTCATCGGTACGTATTCTTTTTCATTCATAAGAGCCAGGAGCATATCCTTTCGCTCTTGAAACTGATTATTTTCCATTTTTCTCCTCTCGTTTATCGGACATGGAGTAATCTATCGGGTCAAAATGTAAGTTAAAAAAAACACTCTTGAAGAAAATCCTACAAGAGTGTTCGTCATCTTAGATGTTTAAATTTAAAGCAAGTGCCAGAACGAAGATCAGTACTGCGATGATCTTTGTAATCTTTTCCATATTACCTTCTAAAGTACGGCCCTTATTTTTAGCCCAATGGCTCTCTGCTGCTCCGCTGAGCGCGCCAAGTCCAGAGGACTTACCTTCCTGCATTAATACGATAACTGTCATAGCGACACATGCGATAACGAATACAATTGTTAAAAGGATTCTTAACATTAAATTACACCTCCTGTCCACAAACAACTGTTATCATAACATAGTTTTTTGTGAAATACAACCTTTATTTCCCGCAATCACCGTTAATTTTTTCTTCAATCCGCAACAATTCGTTGTATTTTGATACCCGTTCTGAGCGACATGGTGCACCTGTTTTTATCTGTCCGGCATTGACTGCAACCGCCAGATCTGCGATAAATGTATCCTCGGTTTCTCCGGATCTGTGGGAAATCACTGTATGAAACCCTGCCTGATGAGCCATTCGGATCGTATCCAGACTTTCTGAAAGTGTACCGATCTGATTAACTTTGATCAGGATCGCATTTCCTACCTGGCACTCAATTCCTTTTTTCAGCCTCTTTGTGTTCGTCACAAACAGATCATCTCCGACAAGTTGAACCTTATCTCCAATCGTTTTTGTCAAAAGTTTCCAGCCGTCCCAATCTTCCTCATCCAATGCATCTTCGATGGAACAGATTGGATATCCGTCCGTTAAACGTCTGAAATAGTCCACCATCTGTTCCGTACTACGTTCAATGGTAAGACCGTTCATTTTACTCTCGCCAGGGAATTCGTACATTCCGGTCCGTTCATTGTATAATTCACTGGCTGCCGCATCGATCGCAATCTTCACGTCGGTTCCCGATTCATATCCGGTCTCGCGGATCGCTCTCACAATATACCTTAACACCTCTTCCGAATTTCTCAGATCCGGAGCAAATCCGCCTTCATCTCCTACAGCAGTCGAATAACCATCCGCTTTTAACAATGCTTTTAATGTATGATAGATTTCTGCACACATGCGAAGACCTTCACTAAAGCATGAAGCTCCCGTTGGCATGATCATGAATTCCTGTAGATCTACGGAATTGTCTGCATGTTTTCCACCATTTAGAATGTTCATCATTGGTACCGGTAGCGTATTTCCGTTGATTCCTCCAAGATATCGATACAAGGGAATCCCCAATGCGTTCGATGCAGCTCTGGCTGTCGCAAGAGAAACTGCCAGGATTGCATTGGCTCCCATTCTCTCCTTGTTTTCGCTTCCATCCTTTTCGAGCAAAAGCTGATCAATTCGTTTCTGATCCATGGCATTTTCAAACATCACGGCTTCTGCAAGTTCCGTATTGACATGCTCAACCGCCTTTTTCACACCTTTTCCAAGATATCTCCCACCGCCATCTCGAAGCTCAACAGCCTCAAACTTTCCGGTCGAAGCTCCGGAAGGAACTGCTGCCCGGCCGATAGCGCCACACTCTAATTCCACTTCTGCTTCCAATGTTGGATTTCCTCTGGAGTCAAGGATTTCACGACCTTTGACTCTTACAATCTCATAATTCATATCCATAAAAAAATGGCCTCCTTACAGCAATATTCATTACTGTAAGGATAGCCATATT
>JAFYOD010000271.1 GCA_017556515.1 Lachnospiraceae bacterium | reverse complement strand
TTTGAATAAAGCTGTGAGACTGCGCTTTCCGGATTTCTCATCCTTCAAAACCGCCTTCAGTGCACGGTTCATCCAGAGAAATTTTCCATCTGTATCAGCGATTCCGTACGGCAGCTCCATAGATGCCAGCAGCTGCTTCTGACTCCAGCTGTAATCCGCCGCATAAGAAACCATGCCATTCTGCAGTCTCTTACTTCCGGTCCAGAAGAGCCAGCCCGCGATGGCGATGTACGCGATCGTAAATGGGACCATCACACCTCCTGCATTCGGCTCTATTACAAGCACGGCAACGTTTGCCGCAAAGATCAGGATCGATAAGATCAGCGGCCACTGTAAATACGTCTGCAGCTGACTTTTTATCTTTCTTTTTTCTGCCTTCATATACTCTCCTATTCCCATGCCCAATTTTGGACACAGCAAAAAAACGCCCGACAAAAACGACTTTGGACTAGTATATCATATTCACCCGCATTTGTAAATTTTTCTCGCGTAAAAACGGCCGGTCAGACATCCTGACCGGCCATAATATTAAACAATTTCTGCAATTTCGTAAATCAATCTCTCGGAGTCTTCCCAGCCAAGACATGGATCTGTAATGGATTTTCCGTAAATGTGCTCTCCGATTTTCTGGCTTCCCTCTTCCAGGTAACTCTCGATCATCATGCCCTTTACAAAGTTACGGATCTCCGCAGAATGCTTGCGGCTGTGCAGAACTTCCTTGGTAATTCGGATCTGCTCTTTATAACGCTTGTTGGAGTTGGAATGGTTCGCATCCACGATACAAGCCGGATTGATGATATCCTGCTCCTGATAAAGCTTGTAAAGAAGCTCCAGATCCTCGTAATGATAGTTCGGAAGACACTGACCGTGCTTGCCAACGGCACCACGTAAGATGGTATGTGTCAGAGGATTTCCCGGAGTCTGAACTTCCCAGGTACGGTAAATAAAATCATGTCCATGCTGCGCAGCATACACCGCGTTGAGCATAACGCTTAATGCTCCGCTGGTCGGGTTCTTCATACCAACCGGAACATCCACACCGCTGGAAACCAGACGATGCTGCTGATTCTCAACGGAACGTGCACCAACTGCAACATAAGATAACAGATCAGATAAATAACTGTAGTTTTCCGGATACAGCATCTCATCTGCAGTAGACATTCCGTAATCTTTCAGCACGCGCATGTGAAGCTTACGGATTGCCAGAATACCTTCGTACATATTGGGCTTTTTCTCCGGATCCGGCTGATGGAGCATGCCCTTATATCCGCCGCCGGTTGTTCTCGGTTTATTGGTATACACACGCGGGATAATGATCAGCTTGTCCTTTACCTGCTCATTTACCTTCGCAAGACGCTCCATATAATCGCAGACTGCATCCTCACGGTCCGCAGAACATGGTCCGATGATCACTAAGAACTTATCGCTTTTTCCTGTAAAAACATCTGCAATTTCTCTGTCTCTCTCTGCTTTCAGCTTCGCAAATTCAGAAGCCAGCGGAAATTCTCCTTTAATCTGTTCCGGAGTCGGAAGTATGCTTTTGTATGTAAATGCCATAAGGACCTCCTTGATCACGATGATTCTATTATTATAATATAGTTCCTTTAGGACTTCAACCCGTTATCAAATAAAGTTCTTCTGCATATACTGCAACAATTCCATTTTCACACCGAGGCAACCCTATGAATTGGCAGCACTCTTATCATAAATGGCTCCTTCTGGTTCTCAGTACCTCAGTTCTCATAAGTGGCTGCGGACACGGATTTGAACGGATTGTCCAAGACTCTGCATTGGACTCTACCGGAGAATATTATGACACGACCCACATGGAACAAATGACGTTTGAAGACTTCTGCAAGACCATCTTCCAACGCGAGCTTTGTGAAGCAGATACGCTGGACCTTCATTATACTTTGGAACATCCGGAAGCCTTCGATATCACACCTAGAGAAATCTCTCTTGGCACGATTTCTCTGGAAGAAATCATACAAAACCGAAATGAGCTCAAAGAACTAAAATCACAGCTCCTTTCTTTCGACCAGACCAAACTGACGTCTGAACAACAACTCACTTACGATGCATTGTTGGAAACACTGACTGCATCGCTCTTATCGGAAGGCCTGGAACTTTACGATCAGCCGCTGGCACCGACCATTGGGATTCAGGCGCAATTGCCCATTTTGCTTGCCGAGTATTCTTTTCATTCAGTCCAAGACATCGAAGACTACCTAACCCTGCTCACACAAATGGACCATTATTACAATGAACTGCTTACCTTCGAACAACAAAAAGCGTCCGCCGGACTTGGTCCGTCAGATGCCACCATCGATGCAATTATTCAGTCATGCGAAAGCTATCTGATCGATCCGGAACATAATTTCCTGACAGAAACCTTTGTTTCTCGGATTGCGGACACGGAAGCATCCGGCTGCATTCTAACGCCTCAACAGAAGACCGAGCTTGCCACACGTCACATAAATGCCATCCGTAACCATTTCATCCCGGCTTATCAGTCACTGATCCAAGGCCTATCTTCCCTCAAAGGCTCCGGCCTCAATGAAGGCGGCCTTGCAAATTTCAAACATGGGAAGGCTTATTACGAATATCTCCTCAAGCATAGTTCCGGATTATCTTATACTGTTCCGGAACTGAAATCAGCACTTGCCACACGCCTGAATCAAGATCTGGAAGCTGTCCAAGATCTGTTTGTTCAATGTCCAGATCTGGAGGAACGACTTTCAACCGCCACCATTTCCTTAACCGATCCATTCGAAATCCTCGAAGACCTTCAACAGCAAATGTCTCAAGATTTCCCTTCCCTAGAAAACTGCAGCTACGAAATCAATTACGTACCAAGCCATTTGGAGGATACTCTGAGCCCCGCCTTTTACCTGACTGCGCCATTGGACAATACGGACCTTAATGTGATCTATATCAATAAGGGTTCGGAAGACTCCACATCAAATCTCTACACAACCCTGGCGCACGAAGGTTTTCCCGGCCATCTCTATCAAACCGTCTATAGCCATACCAATACAGCCATCCCTCTGCTCTCCATTCTAAGTTGTTCTGCTGCAAATGAGGGATGGGCTACCTATGTAGAAAATTATGCCTGGACCATGGACAATGGCCTTTCGGAAGAAGTTGGCAAATACCAGGCACTGGCTCGTTCTATTTCTCTCTACATTCACAGTCTGCTGGACATCGGCATCAACTACGATGGCTGGACCCAAGATCAAGCGACTGAATTTGTCCGTTCCTACTTTGAAATTGATGACGCAACCATGCTACAGCTCTGGCAAACCATGATCGACACCCCCACCAACTATCTGGATTACTGCGGAGGATATCTGGAAATCTTGGAAATGCGAGATCAGGCAGAGCAGATCTTGGGCAAGGACTTCTCGCTCATGGAATTTCATCGTTTCTTTCTCGACACCGGACCGGTTCCCTTCTCCGTTATTCGAAAACACTTTCAATCTTGGCTGGATACTCAATCTACCTATATAAAAAGTTAATCTTACCTTAAAAGCAAAAGCACTTCTGATGGTTCACATCAAAAGTGCTTCTGCTTTTTCCTTTATTGCTCCTGCTGCGCAGGTGTTTTCTTGTTGTAATCTTTTCCTTTAAATACTGCGATCGCATCACTGAGATTTGTCGCTTTTCCGGAACTGAGGATTTCTTCTAACGCTGTCAACTTTTCAATTACCATAAATTCCTTACCGGCGTAAACCTCATAATTGTCCGTAATGAAAAGTGCTTTGCTCTTCGCTGCATCCTGAGTTTCCTTCAGATCTGCAACTGTTTTACCAAGATCCTCTTCCATCTGGTCGATCTCTGCTTTATGATTTCCATTAATCTCATCAGAAATAATGGTCTTTGTCACATTGTTAAATGTATTCAGTGCCTCTTTTTTCTGACGCTCAGTCTGTGCCAGATCCTGCTCTAACTGTGCAATCTCATCATCAAACAGCTGAAGATTGTAAACCGCTTCATCCTTGTCCTTGCGGATGGACTTTTCGATTTTCTTGATCTGCTTTTTGTTTGCCTTGATCTTATCACGGATCACACGACCTTCCTTCAAGGCGTCCATATGCCTCATCTTTGTGGAGTTACCAATTACCACATAAAGACCGCCAAAAATCAGGATCGCCAATACATAGATCACGATCAGAAGCCATGTCTGACGTTCCGGCAGCATAAAATAAGCACCTACCGGAATTGCAAGGAAGCAGATCGCAAGTGTGATCAGAAGTGTCATAAACTCTCTGAACCCTTTTGTAAAATACAGAGAATAATACAGATTGCTCTTACAATATCCCGGAACATGATTCGCATGGAAGATCGTCTTCATCTGACCTTTCAGGTCATCATTCTCCTGTAACAGACTCTGAGTTTCTTCTGCAATACGCTCTTTCTCACCCTGATTCTTTGCCTTCTCACGTTTGCCACGCACTTTTTTCACGCGCTCCTGAGTCTTTACGATCTCTGTATCGTAACTC
>JAFYOD010000270.1 GCA_017556515.1 Lachnospiraceae bacterium | reverse complement strand
TCCGGGTGACGCATGCAGGCATTAAAACTTGCATTCAGGAAGCGGGAGGATGTTGTAAAGAGAATGGTGCATCCGTCTGCGATCGCTTCCTCCAGTTTTTCCAGACATTCTTTGTCTGTTTCTACATTATCGTAAACACGGATATTCAGTTTCTCGCCCAGATGTTCCTCCAGATAGATGCGGCCGAGATCGTGGGCGTAAGTCCAGCTGGAAGTTTCAGCAGTCTTATGATAAATAAATCCGACGGTCAATTTGTAGGCCGGCGGAATGATCGGAGAGAGGATTTTTTCAAATACACTTCGTTCCGGTTCCAGTTCCGGATGGAGAATGTGATTGACATTTCCTGCATTTGGCATGGCTTCCAGTTCATTCCAAAGGGAATCCAGAGCTTTTTTGATTTCCTCCTGTGAACGTTGTTTCATATCAGAATATCCATAGATTTCCAGATAGAGCAGGAATGCATCTCCACCGGTAATCGGAAGGGATTCTCCTCCTTTTTCTTTAAAGGCACGGTAGAACCAATAATAATCTGTCGAGAAACTGCGACGTTCATCGACGGACCACTGGACACCGTATTCTTTGCCAATCAAGTCACAGATCTTATGATAACATCCTAATTTGGAAAAGGTCAGGTTATTGATACTGGAGAATCGGGAGAACTCCATGAATTCGTAGTAAAGCTGAATGTTCTTTTCCTCGCTGTATGCAGGAATGATCCTGGTTACATAGCCCGGAACGGCAGCAGCGCCGGAATATTTTAAAACACTGACTCTTTTATTTCCTTCAATAATATAATACTGATTCATGAATTCGCAGGCAACGATCGGTTCGCGAATTCCTTCTTTTACATGGGCACGATATAGATTCGACCATTTATCCGGAAAATCACCTTTTTCTAACAGAGGCATAAAATTGCTTGCAAAGGCTCTTGTACGTCCGGCATTTTTGGTTCCGACGATTCGGTCCATCGGGATTTCTATGAGACCGAGATCCGTTTCTCCGGCGGTTGGTGTAAATTCAAGGATTTCATCAAGAACTTTTAAATAAGGCTGACGACCATCAGCAAGATCCTGTCGATGTGCTTTCTGGCCGCGTTTCAGAGCAATCGAGTACTCCGTAATTGGCATAAAAGAAATGCCCTCCTTCTTTGATAAAAAATAACCATCTTGAAACAAACCAAATCATAGCACACAGCTATCAAAATGTATATATTCAAAAAATCACAAAAATGATGAGGGAGTTTCGAAAAAAGAAATGCAAAATCATCAGAAAAACCGGGGATCCATAGGATCGGCCCGGTTTTTGGCAATTGGTTACTTCTTATCAAAACTTGGGTTAAAGGCGTAGAAGTTCCGGCTGTCCAGTTTCTCCTGAAGGTCGCGAAGCGCTTCTCCGAAACGCTGAAAGTGAACGATCTCTCGTTTTCTTAGGAAACGGATTGGATCGCAGACATCCGGATCTGATACGACGCGGAGAATGTTGTCATAGGTGGTCCGAGCTTTTTGCTCGGCAGCCAGGTTCTCAAAAAGATCTGTGATCGGATCACCTTTCGACTGGATCTGGTTGGCATTTAACGGAACACCTCCGGCAGCCTGTGGCCATAAGGCAGCTGTATGATCGATATAATACGGAGCAAATCCCTGGGCTTCTAATTCTTCTGCGGAAAGGCCTCTGGTCAGCTGATGCACAATGGCAGCGATCATTTCCATATGAGCAAGTTCTTCCGTACCAATATCGGTCAGAACTGCTTTCTGCATACCATGTGGCATGGTGTAGCGTTGGGAAAGGTACCGGAGAGAGGCATTGATCTCGCCATCCGGACCGCCATACTGGCTGATGATATACTTTGCAAGCTTCGCATTCGGCTCTTTAATATTGACCGGATACTGTAGTTTCTTTTCATAGATCCACATACTAACAACCTCCTTCCCATGGCCAAGGATCATTGATCCAGTCCCAACGATTTCCGTAAACACTGTCGATGACCAGAGGTCCATATTGGCGCTGGTAAAGGTCCATTGCCTGACGTTTCAATGCAACGACGTTGCGGTAATAATCCATGGCTGCAGCGTCATTGGGATGGGTGTCTAAAAAAAGAATAACATCGTCTAGTGCGAAACAAGATTCATTGATCTGATTTATAAGCGCCTGTTTGGAGATGGGAGCTCCCTGCATAGATGGATTCATGTTCATCGTTTACACCTTCCCTTCATGAACGGATAATCAAGAGACGGGAAAATGGTGCCGCGTTGAAATGCCTGAGACAGCGGATACGTATTTTCCCAGTTCTGCCACGGAACATAACCCATGCCAACAGGGAAACGATCCGGGGAAAACGAAGGGCCGGTCATCGGAGGCGGCGGTGCGATCCCCGGGGAACACACGGAGCATCCATTGTTAGAAGTAAAGTTCATAAATAAGACTCCTTTCATTCCTGTAATACCAGAATATGCGGTGCAGTAAAATCTGTGCGGAACGTCATATCTCAACCGAATAAAAAACCCGGAACTCATCGAAAGGATGAGAACCGGGCATGAACGGTCAGACCGTTTGATGCGCATGTATGTGCGCATTCCGTGCAATTTAAGACATTCTGTACTGGAAGGAGTCACAGTCTGTACATTCTTTTTTTGTCGGATTCATCTCATGAGTACCGACGCGGATTTTGTCCAGTGTGCAATAGTCCACAGTACCTGCATGGTGTACGCAGTTGTGGATGGAACACTGGATGCTTTCATTTTTGTTCTGAGCTGTCATTGTTTTCACCACCTTTTGTTGAGATGGTATTAGTATAGGCAGGTTTCGGAAAATCATTCTGGAAAAGAGAGGAATGTTTTGTGTACAAACGGAACGATGTAGAAAGTAGGTGCAAAATTTTGATTTCTATGATAGAATATTTAAATACGAAATTTTGAGATATAGAGGTGGAAGATGGTCAGACCAATTATCAAGAACAAAAACTTTTTAGCCAGAAAATCTGCTCCGGCATCTCAGGCTGACGCCAGAATTGCCCAGGACCTTTTAGATACATTCCTTGCACACAAAGATGAGTGTGTAGG
>JAFYOD010000032.1 GCA_017556515.1 Lachnospiraceae bacterium | reverse complement strand
TCTTTTGTCGGGTTTGTATCATCGAAACGAAGATTGAACTTACCGCCATACTCTTTTGCAAGTCCGGAGTTTAAGATAATAGACTTTGCATGTCCGATATGAAGGTAGCCGTTCGGCTCCGGTGGGAATCTGGTCTGTACGTGATTATATACTCCCTCTGCGAGGTCTTTGTCGATTTCCTGTTCAATAAAGTGCTTGGAAACAACTTCTTTTGTTTCCTCTGCTGCTTTTACGATTTCAGCCATAATTATTCCTCCAAAAAATTCTTGGTATAATAAAGCATTCTAACATACTTTTTCATATTTTGAAAGAGAATCTTTTGTTTAAATTTTTATACTTGTGAATAACATCTTCTCGATTTCGTTCATACTAGATATATCCTGAGCATTATAGTTAATGTTTATATTCACAAAGAAAGGGAGATGAATATGCCTCAAGGAAATGATATCAGAAAAATTGTCCTTATCGGTACCGGTATGGTTGGTATGAGTTTTGCATATTGCCTTCTGAACCAAAACATCTGTAACGAACTGGTTTTGATCGACATCGACAAAAAACGGTCAGAAGGAGAAGCCATGGATCTGAATCATGGTCTGGCTTTCGCCTCCGGCAATATGAAAATCTATGCCGGTTCTTATGAAGATTGCCGAGATGCCGATATCGTAACCATTTGTGCCGGGGTCGCACAGAAATCTGGAGAAACCCGGTTGGATCTTTTAAAAAGAAATACTGCTGTTTTCAAATCTATCATAGATCCGATTGTTGCCTCCGGATTTTCCGGAGTATTTTTGATCGCAACCAACCCTGTCGATATTATGGCCCGTATCACGCAGAAATTATCCGGATTTCCCAAAGAACGCGTAATCGGGAGCGGTACCGCACTTGATTCAGCCAGACTTCGATACCTGATCGGCGAATACCTGGAAGTTGATCCAAGGAATGTTCATGCCTATGTTATGGGAGAACATGGCGATTCAGAATTTGTACCGTGGAGCCAGGCATTCATAGCAACTAAATCAATCCTCGAAATTTGTGCAGAATCCAATGGTCAGATTAATAAAGACATGTTAGAAAGAATTTCTGAAGATGTAAAACATGCAGCTTATGCGATCATTGATGCCAAAAAAGCAACTTACTATGGCATCGGTATGGCACTGACCAGGATATGCAAATCAATTCTCGGAAACGAAAATAGTATTTTAACGATATCTGCTTATCTGGATGGCGATTATGGTCAGCACGAGGTGTATGCCGGTGTACCGTGCATTTTAAATCGCAGTGGCGTCCGCCGTATCATTCCTCTCAGTCTGACTGACGAAGAGCAAATAAAGCTCTCACGTTCTTGCGAGACACTAAAACAGTCTTTTAAACATCTGGAATTATGATTTTCTAACAAAAAACATCGGCCCTGAGAGTTTCCTCTCACTTAGGCCGATGTTTTTCACATATCCATATTATGTTTATGAAATTACAGATCGAGATCGATGAATTCAAAGTCATCGTCTTCATCCTTCACTTCATCATTGATCATATCGTTCTTTTTGACTTTGTCTTCTTCGATTTCCGGAAGTTCCTCTTCTTCAAGATCAATCTCTTCAAGATCATCTTCCGTCTCAATCACCGGAGCTTTCGCCTTCTCCACTTTTCTACGTTCAGTTGGAATGAATTCTTTTACTTCTTTCTCCTCCGCTGCAGCCTTTCTTGGTTTTTTCACAATAAGAGCTACAAGAAGCAGCACCACAAGAAGAACAGATACTCCTACAAGGACAGCAATGATCCAGCCACGTGTCTTGTACTCGGCAAGAAGTTCTGTATATGTCTCAGCAATCTCTGTATACTTCGCTCTCAGATCTTCTGCATCCGGATCCTGGAAGTATCTCTGCATTGTCATTTCTTTCTGATCATAACGGTAGAAGTTGCGTTCTCCAACTTCATTCTGTCCGAATACTACACAATACTCCGGAGCTTCCTGTGTTCTGGAATTCCAGATCCATCCATGAACTGTATGAGTTCCGATATCGATCGTACATTCAGCAAATCCTTCCGGAAGTGCCACTTCAGACGGAATCTGTTCCGGCGGAAGCACGATGATCTGTTTTTCAGCCATACGAACAGTTACATATGGTGCAAGCATATTAGCACTTGCATCAAACAGGAAGAAATCACCCTCTCCGTTGTCATTTATCATGTAAAGAAGAACATTGCCTTTTTCATCTCTTGCAGCCTGAACTGCCTGTCCATCGTAAGTAAACTCTGTTACAGCAAATCCTGTCGGTAACAGGGATGCATCAAAGGACGGAGCAACCTGCCAGTTTCCATCCTCTACATTTGTAGCAGATCCGCCGGATGTGATCGGAGCTGATGTTTCTTCTGCAGGTTCAGTCGGAAGTTCTTCTGTCTTTGTAACAAGAATGGTATATGTTTTTGTTGTCTCACCATCCTCCGCAGTAACTTTACATGTAATTGTATTGTCACCGAGCTGAAGACCTTCGTTACCATTCACAGAAACACTTGCCTTACCATGGGTTGCCGGAGCACTCACTGTCAGTTTTTCTACGTCTGCGCCTACCACAGCTGTGTATTCTGTTACATCAGAACTAAATGCCGGTGTCAATTCACCCGGAGAAATTGTTAATCCGGATAATGTTGCATCTTTAGAATAAGTTGCCGGAGCTGTTACTTTGATCGCAGAGCTTCCTACATGATCAATATTTACTACCTGTGAATTTGCTCCGTAGACTTCCTGAGATGTAACTTTAATATTAGTTGTTCCTGCTTTTAATGCCTTGAACTTTAATGTAAATGCAAATGTTGTCTGATTTGCAGATTCCATCGCACCAATTACACGGATAGAGCCTGCACCGCCATTGGCACTGGTTCCGCTCACAAATTCTAATGCAGAGGAATCGTACTGAAGACGTACATCCGACGCACCAAGAGCTGATCCGTCAGAGGAAGCAATTTTCATCTTTACAGACACCTGCTCACCCACTGTTACAGTCGGATCAGAGAATGTGATCTTACCTGTCGCTGCATGCGCTGTCAGCATCTGCATCGGCACAGCTGCAATGAACATGAATACAACCATGAGCATTGCAGTCAATCTCTTTAAACTTCTATTCATATTATATTATCTCCTTACGTTGCACTACACTTACTGGCCAAAGATCGCTTTTTGAATGGCAGTCGCATCAGCAGATGTGACTTTGCCATCTCCGTTCATATCTGCGGCTTTAAGTGCTGCGCCACTTAATACATTCTGTCCAAGAACCTGCTGGTTTATAAGCATCAGATCAAGGATTGTCACAGAACCGTCTCCATTACAGTCACCTTTTTTCAGGCTGGCCGACTGGGCTGCAGCCGTTTCTTGCACTGACGGGGCTGTTGTTTCCGGAGGTGCTGTCTCCGCCGGCACCTGTGTCTGCGGTACTGTCGCCTCTGTCGATACCTGTGTCTGCGGTACCGTTGTCTGTACACCTGTGATAGCAGACGGAGCCTTTGTTCCATTGGATGTCATGCTGCCGGATGAACCGCTCGGTCCAACACCAACCTGAACATCCTGACTTCCGCCCGGAGCCTCCGGTCTTGTTACAGAAACAGATGTATCGGCCGGAGCTGTTGTTTCCGGCACACTCACTCCAGGTCCACTGCTTGCTGCTCCCGGTCCGTTATTTGTACTTCCGGATGTTGTACTTGCTGCTCCCGGTCCAACTGAAGATCCCGGTGTCACACTGGTTCCCGGTCCAACATTTACTGTTGGAGCATTCGACTGACGTACAACATTTAATTTATATGTTCGTACATTGCCATTTTCCGCTTTTACTTCAACATAAATCGTATTATTTCCACTCTGAAGTTCAACTTTACCTGTTCCGGAAACAGTTGCTTTTGAATCGAGAACGGATGCCTTAATCTCTACTCTTTCTACAGACGGATTTACAATAATATCATAACTTTCTGTATTCATGTTGAATGTCGGAGTCAAGGCATAACCAGTCACAGTAAGTCCTGAAAGTTTGTTGTTCGGGCTTCCGCTTCCGGTCGGTTTGGCACATGCAGTTTCCGGCATATTGTTGTAAACCGGAATTTTAAATACCAAGGTTTCACTCTTCATCGCATCTGTATACGCACGTGCAAGTTTTGCGCCCTCTCCGGCCGCACCTTCGATGTTTGTCATATACTGATGTTTATATAGATTGCTTCCCTGTACATTAAACTTCTTTAAATAGAAGGTATCCTGGCCCTGTTTTACGTAGTTCTCTCCATAATACAAAGATCCGCCAACGATGGACTTCTCAATGGAATTCCACGGACGACCATAAGAACCGCTCTGGGAAGCATACCATAATCCTCTTGTAACTGCAGACATATTACCTGCCTGGTATGCACCTACGTTAAAGAAGTTATAGTATCCTTTGTAGCCTGTTGTATTACCGGAAATACTTCCTGATGTTCCTTTGCCCTGTTCCTGAATGATCATGGCACAAAGTACATATGGATTAACGCCGGACTGCGCTGCTGCTTTCATGATAATATCTGTGTAACTTTGACCTTCCGGTACCGGAGATGTCGTAGACGCACCTGTATTATCTCCTGTAATCGAAGACGCATCCATACCCGGTCCATACTCTACATTCGGAACTGCCAGTACGTTCATTTCTCTTGCACTTACCACTGCAGATGGACCTTCCAGTGTTACATTTCCCTGGCTTGTACCGGATGGACTTACAAACTGTACTCCACCGGACTGCGTTCCGGAAGATGTTCCCTCTGTCGACTGTGACGGCGATGTGCTTCCAGGGCCTGTACTGTTAGTGCTCTGACCGGATGAACTTGCCCCCGGTCCTGTACTGTTTGTATTTTTTCCGGATGTATCCGGTGTTTTCACACTTCCAGGTCCATAATTTTCGTCTTCATCGGAACTAAATGCTCCCGGCCCTGCGGACTGGTCAACCGTACCGGAAGACACAACCGCTTTTTCCAGAAATGTTCCTTTTACCATGCTCTGCAAACCATCTTTTGTCTGGTGTGCACTGTCATAATTATGATTCAGAAACTGGAAAATATATGTATCATTTAAAAAATTTCTCGGATCCATGTAATAGCAGACAATCTCTTCCGATGCTGCAACCCAGGAAGCCCCGTCAAATCCGGTCCATACACCGGTATTCCAGTCATATGCACCATACTCTGTTGACTTCCAAGAAGAGATACTGGAATTTCCCACAAGGTTAGCGCCTACCGCAGCCTCGTTTTCAATAACTTCATTCCAATCCAATCCTGTCTTCTGAGCCTGAAAGATCCAAGTCGGGTGTTCTGCATGCAGTGTTCGCAAAGAATCCTTGTAACTATCCGGAAACCCCTGCTGCTTCAGATACTTTTCAAAATCAGAATCTGTAGAGACACTGGTAGGAAACTGAATATATTCTGCAGACGCATATCCTTCTTTTGTTTCTGTTCCCGAAGTAAAGCGGATCTTATACCAGGTTGTTCCTGCACTGTCTTTCGCTTCTCCGATCACAGTGACTGCTGCTCCATGGCTCAATTTCTTAACAATTGTATTTCCGGTTCCCGGACCGCTTCTGACATTCAAAGTGGTGGCTCCGACTGTCGCCTGGCGATAAGTATCAGCATATGCGACTCCGGGATTATCCTTTAAAAAGCCTGACACACCCGGTAATTGCACCATCATCAGTGCACTCATCAGAGCTGCCAGAACCTGTTTTCCTCGTATTTTCATCTATTTTCTCCCCTGTCATCTTTATTCAGACCAAAAAATGACACCATATGATATTATACTGACAAATCACCTTTTCTGTCAACCACACATGATAAACTTAACAGAATTGCCTCGGTTTACCACATTTTCGTAAGAAATTCTTAAACAAAAAGAGTATCTCGAAATAACTCGAGATACCCTCTTTTCAATTTTTTCTATTCAGCTGCAAGCGTTCCTAATTCATATAAAACCTGTGCTGTTGCATGGATTCCACTGAAGTAACAAGACAGTTTAAAGTTTTCATTCGGCGCATGATTATTTTCATCCGGATTGCCGTATGGAACACTGATTGTCGGCATATTTAAAATATCTGTAAACACGTAATTTGGAAGACTGCCTCCCATTAGTGGCATATTAACCGGTTTTACTCCATATGCCTTTTCCACAGCTTCACGCACTTTCATTATAATAGGAAGAGACGGTTCTGTCACAGACATCTCCATCACAGAGTATTCACTCAGAACGGCTGTCGGATCCACTTTTTCCACATGACGTTTCACTTTCTCATATATATCAAGCCCCTTTTGTCCCTGCACAAGACGAATATCGATTTTCGCTTTTGCATGACACGGAATGATCGTCTTAGATCCATCTCCGCCGTATCCACTGGTAATACCATTGATCGTCAATGTCGGAAGGAACATGAGGTGACGATAAAATTCAACCTTATCGTCATATTTCAGTTTTTTCACACCGTATAATTTGCACAGCGTTGCCGGATCAAATTCCAGCTCCTCGATCATCTTCTGCTGAGCCGGAGATATTGGAGTAATCGTATCATAAAAACCTTCAATGGTTGCATGACCATCTTCATCTACCATCGTGGAAAGAAGTTTCACCATCTGCCATGCCGCATTTTCAATTACACCGCCCTTGTTTCCGGAATGATTGTCTGTTTCTGCAGTTGTGATGTCAATATCAAAAGAAAGAATACCACGATTACCATAAGAAATCTGCGGGATTATATCACTGTACATGCTTCCGTCAGAGACATACATAATATCCGCCTGCAGCAGATCACGATAATGCTCTGCGATCCACGGAAGGCTCGGGCTTCCGCTTTCTTCTTCACCGTCAAGAATAAACTTTACATTTACCGGAACATCTCCAAGAACTTCCATGTATGACTGAACAGCCATTACATGAGCCATAAACTGTCCCTTATTATCTGCCACACCTCGTCCGTATAATTTATCTCCGATCACTGTCGGTTTAAATGGTTCCGTATTCCAAAGTTCTAAAGGCTCCGCCGGCTGAACATCATAATGACCATAAAACAGAACCGTTGGGACATTTTCCTGTTTGGATTTTAATTCTGCAAAAACAGCAGGTTTTGTCGGAGACTCCAGGATCTGTGTCTTCATTCCAATCTTTGTAAACATCTCCATCAGCATCGCGCAACATTCTTCTACTCCAATGTTTTGGGCACTTACGCTCGGCTGAGATGCTATTTTGATGAGTTCCTCTAAATGTATATCTGTGATCGCATCCAAATATCCGTGGATCATCTCTACATTATCCTTTGTCATAGCCATACCAATTTCCTCCAGTACTACTTCACTTTGGCAAATTGCCACTGAGATTATTATATATGGTTTTAGAGAATGTTGCAAGGTTAAGGGACTTAATTAAGTGTGGATTTAATTGAGTTAACTTGGTTAATACGCAAGTGACTTCAGAAGCTTAGGATATAAGCTCACTGTCCCAGTGATTTTGGGAAATGAGTAGCTTGATTGGATAGGTAGCCCAAATTCTTTAATAAAATCAAATAAAGCAGAGACAAAAAATATGGGAAACTGGACAACAGAACCAATTATGCATAAAGATATCACATGATAGATGGTATCTATATATGAAAACAATGGATTTCTTACACATAAAGGAGTTCAATTGTCACAACGGTTGTGTTTAGTGTGAATGAGTAGTGTGATTTTGTGGTCTGCAACACGCTAGAATGTCCAAAAAGCTCACGACAAATCACTTCATGTATTGGATTATCTAATATCCTTTGACTATAAAAATCAAAAATCCAGGACAAGCAAGTATTTCCATCGAGAAATCTCCTGTCATCCTGGGACTCTTTTTGTTGCCAAGTTAGCTCAATTAACTCCACATTTTACTATACCAAAAAACCGCCCATGTGGTTTCCCACATGAGCGGTTTGAATTACCTAGTCAATTATACCGGGTATACTTTGTTCTCTTTGTCAGCTTTTGTCTGATCAACTTTAGTCTGTTTTGCCTCACGTAACTCGAAGAACTCTTTA
>JAFYOD010000269.1 GCA_017556515.1 Lachnospiraceae bacterium | reverse complement strand
TAAGCAAATGGTACGAAGTGAAGATGTTTTCATATGTTTCCGTTCATGTAATCTTATTGTGAGTGTATGTCTTTTCTATGAAATTTATGAAAATTTTGATAGCAGTTGTACTTTTTTTCGAATTTTGGTATGATAATTGAGATAGTATGAAAATGGAGGAGTTTTGCCTGTGGGAAAAGAAATGCGTCTGGATAAGTATCTGGCGGATATGGGAAAAGGAACCAGAAGCCAGATTAAAGAAGCTGCCAGAAAAGGAAGAATTCAGATCAATGGCGTCATTGAGAAGAAACCTGATACAAAGGTAGATCCGGAGACGGACACCATTGTATTCGATGGATCCGTGGTTTCTTATGTAACCATGGAATATTATATGCTGAACAAACCCCAGGGCGTTGTTTCTGCCACAGAGGACAATAAATATCAGACAGTCATTGATTTGATCGAAGGAAAGAATCGTAAAGATCTCTTCCCGGTCGGAAGACTGGATATTGATACGGAAGGACTTCTTCTGATCACCAATGATGGACCTTTGGCTCATCGTTTGCTTGCTCCCAAAAAGCATGTAGATAAAATTTACTATGCTGTTTGTGACGGTTTCGTACCAGATTCAGCCGTTCCGGAGTTTGCAGAAGGCATCTTGCTTCCGGATGGTTTGAAATGTCTTCCGGCAATTTTGGAAATTATATCCCGAAAAAAAGAGGATGGAAAAGCTTTATCAGAAATCAAGTTAACCATCCGCGAAGGTAAATTCCATCAGGTAAAGCGTATGATGGAAGCAGTTGGCTGTCCTGTCATCTTCTTAAAACGTCTGACGATGGGATCGTTAACACTGGATGAAACATTAAAGCCGGGTGAATACCGTTCTTTAACAATTGAAGAATTGGAGTTATTAAACAGTTTATGATAAAAGATTTATTAGATGGAAAACGAGCGATCTTATTTGATCTGGACGGAACATTAGTTGATTCTATGTGGATGTGGAAACAGATCGACATAGAATTCCTTGAGCGCTTCGGTTATGACTGTCCGGATGATCTTCAGAAAGTCATTGAGGGTATGAGTTTTTCCGAAACAGCAGTGTATTTTAAAGAACGCTTTGAGATTCCATGGTCATTAGATGAGATTAAAGCATGCTGGACTCAGATGTCCATTGACAAATATCGATATGAAGTTCCGTTTAAAGAAGGAGCATTGGAGTTTTTAAAATACTGCAAAGAGCATGGGATCCGTACCGGTATTGCAACAAGCAATGCCCGAGATATGGTCGATGCAGTTATTGAATCCTTACATATGGGGGAATACCTAGACGTTATCACAACCGCATGTGAAGTAAAAGCAGGTAAACCGGAACCTGACATTTATTTGGAGGTGGCAAAGCGCCTTCAGGTAGACCCGACAGAATGTCTTGTATTTGAAGATGTTCCTGCAGGAATCATAGCCGGAAAACGTGCCGGTATGCAGGTAATTGCAGTTGAAGATGATTTTTCAAAACATATGAAGCCGGAAAAACTGGAGCTTGCAGACGGTTTTATTGAAAGTTATTTTGATATATTATAAAAAGTGAGGGATAGTATGTTACATGATTTTCTTCCGATTTGTAGAGAAGATATGGAAAAACGAGGCTGGGAACAGTGTGATTTCGTTTATGTGATCGGTGACGCATACGTTGATCATCCGTCATTCGGTCCGGCGATCATCAGCCGCCTATTAGAGGCACATGGCTATAAAGTCGGTATTATTTCACAGCCGGATTGGAAAGATAAAGCCAGTGTGATGATCCTTGGAGAGCCGCGCCTCGGCTTCCTTGTGAGTGCTGGTAATATGGATTCTATGGTAAACCATTATTCTGTATCCAAACACCGCAGAGAAAAAGATTCCTATACTCCTGGTGGTGAGATGGGAAAACGTCCGGATTATGCTGCAGTTGTATACTGTAACCTGATCCGTTCTGCATACAAAGATTCTCCGATCATTTTAGGCGGTATTGAGGCAAGCTTAAGACGTCTGGCTCATTATGATTACTGGTCCAACAAAGTAAAGCGTTCCATCCTCCTGGATTCTCAGGCGGACCTGATCTCTTATGGAATGGGTGAGAAATCTATTATCGAGATCGCAGATGCGTTAAACTCCGGACTTGATATCAAAGATATTACTTATATTGAAGGTACTGTATATAAGACTGACAGCCGTGATAAAGTATATGATGCGATCATGCTTCCGGAATTCTATGATATCCGTGACAATAAGCGCAAATATGCGGAGAGTTTCTATATTCAGTATCAGAATGCAGGCCCGTTATCCGGAAAACGTTTATGTGAGCCGTACACAGAAAAATTATTTGTTGTACAGAATCCGCCGTCCAGACCGCTTACTATGCAAGAGATGGATGATGTATACGCACTTCCGTACATGAGAAAGTGGCATCCGAGTTACGATGCTTTGGGCGGAATCCCGGCGTTTAGTGAAGTGAAATTCAGTCTGATCAGCAACCGTGGATGTTTTGGCGGCTGCAGTTTCTGTGCGCTTACATTCCATCAGGGTCGTATTATTCAGGTTCGCAGTCACGAGTCCATTATCGAAGAGGCAAAGATGCTGACAGAAGAACCAGATTTCAAAGGCTATATTCATGATGTAGGCGGTCCGACTGCTAACTTCCGTTTCCCGGCTTGTAAAAAACAGCTGGACAAAGGCGCGTGTCCAAACAAACAGTGTTTATTCCCGAAACCATGTCAGAACATGATCGCGGATCATAAAGACTATATTAAATTGCTCAGAAAACTTCGTGAGCTTCCGAAAGTAAAGAAAGTCTTTGTTCGATCCGGTATTCGTTTTGACTACTTACTTGCAGATAAGAGCAGAGAATTCTTACGTGAACTTTGTGAGCATCATGTCAGCGGACAGTTAAAGGTTGCTCCGGAGCATATATCAGATCCGGTATTAAAGAGAATGGGTAAACCGGAAGTATCTGTATATAATCAGTTTGTAAAAGAATACAAAGCTATGAACCAGAAGATCGGCAAGGAACAGTATCTTGTTCCGTATCTGATGTCCTCTCATCCGGGCTCTACACTGAAAGAGGCAATTGAACTGGCTGAATATCTGAGAGATTTAGGATATATGCCGGAACAGGTACAGGATTTCTATCCGACACCGTCTACAATTTCTACTTGTATGTATTATACAGGACTGGATCCGAGAACCATGGAAGAAGTATATGTTCCGAAGAATCCGCATGAAAAAGCAATGCAGAGAGCATTGATCCAGTACCGTAATCCTAAGAACTATGACCTTGTCTACGAAGCACTGAAGAAAGCCGGAAGAGAAGATCTGATCGGATTCGAAAAACATTGTCTGATTCGTCCGAGAAATGGTGGATATAATCGTCCGAACGGACAGGGAGCCGGCTACAGTAAAGCTGGTGCAGGTTCTGCTAAGAATGCGAAACCGTGGACAAAGGGGCCGTCTGAGAAAAAATCAGCTCCGGCGAAAAAGAAGACGATCCGAAATGTCCATAAGAAGAAAGGTTGATGAAAGCTATGAAAATCGCGATTGTGACCGGCGCATCTTCCGGAATGGGAAGAGAGATGGTCTATCAATTAGCAGATCGTTTCGGAGGACTTTCTGAGATCTGGGTGATAGCCAGAAGAATGGAACGCCTGGATGAATTTGACGGCAAACTCCCATTAAAGGTTCGTAAGTTTGCTTTAGATATTACAGATGCTGAATCCCTGAAACGCCTGAAAAATGAGCTTGAAGTGGTACGACCGGAAGTAAAATTACTTGTAAATTCGGCAGGTTGTGGGAAATATGGAAAGATTGGTGAATTAACACCGGAGGAATCCTCCAACATGATCCGATTGAACATAGAAGCATTGACAGCAGTCACAGAACTTGTACTTCCGTATATTTCTGCAAACAGCCGTATCATTCAGTTTGCTTCTGCTGCAGCATTTGTTCCGCAGCCTGGTTTTGCAGTATATGCTGCAACAAAGTCCTATGTATTGAGCTATACGAGAGCACTTGCCCAGGAATTAAAGTCCAGGAACATTTCTGTAACAGCCGTATGTCCGGGCTCTGTTGAAACAGAGTTCTTTGACTATGCGTTAGATGGTAAGAAGTTGCCGCTTTATAAAAAAGCTGTCATCTCTCAGCCTGAAGTAGTCGTAAAGCATGCGATACAGGATAGTTTAATGGGAAAAAGAATGTCCATTTCCGGACCGGTAATGAAAGGGTTTTTTGTACTTTGTAAATTCCTTCCTCATGATCTGATCATGCGCTTTATCAAATAGCTAGTTCTTACACACGAAAAGAGGGTAAAAATTTTGAAGAAAATCAGAAAAGGGCAGTACGGATATCGTGATGCCAATAAAAAGAAACGTATTACTTATGTAGCATTATT
>JAFYOD010000268.1 GCA_017556515.1 Lachnospiraceae bacterium | reverse complement strand
GTTGGAGAAACTTCCGAAACCGTCGGAGCTGATAGTCACTTTGTCCATCGGAACGCCATCTTCTTTTGCAGCTTTTAATACACCTGCAACTTCGATGAATTTCTTCTCGGACTGGCTGCATGTTACATCAAATGTACCGCCCATCTTCGCGAACTTGAACGCGTCTGTCATGAGCTTTTTGTTACGTCCGCAGTGTGTCGGCTGGAATGTCTTGATCGGAATAGATGTTTCCTCAAGCGCTTTGAAGATCGGCTCAAGACCTTTCTTGTCATCACCCATATGGAGGCACATGATACCCGGTTTTCCGCTGAGCATACCTGCTGTACGCACGTCACTTGCCACGCGGATCAGTTCATCTACATTGATGTTCGGAGCACGATGATCGGAAACTGCCAGTTTCAGACCGATGATCTCGTCTACAAACATGATGTCTTTGCTCACATCGCCTGTCAGTGTCGGGCTCGGATAACCGTAAGCGCCGCAGCATACATATACGGAAACGCCTTCCTCTTTCAGAGCTTTTGCCTTTGCAAGAAGGTTCTCAACGCTTCTGCTGATGCCGTCTGTACCAAGCACACCAACAACAGTTGTAACACCACCTTCTACCAGGTTGGAAAGTTCTACACGCGGAGCCTGTGTCTAGAAGCTGCCTTCTCCGCCGCCGCCTGTGATATGAACATGACGGTCGATGATACCCGGAGTCACGATCTTGCCGGCTGCGTCGATCACTTCTGCACCGTCAAACTCCGGAAGTGTATCTGCCATTCTCTCAATTTTTCCGCCTGCTACCAGAATATCTTTTTTACCGATATATTCCGGAGCATAAACTTCTGCATTTCTAATTAATAACATAGATTAGTCCCCCACTCAAAAATAATACTGATACCCTCAGTATAGCACAAAGGCTATTCCTTTTCCAAATATTTCTTCACATAATAGCCCGTGTAAGAATCTTTATTTTCCGCCACTTCTTCCGGCGTACCTTTGGCGATCACGGTACCGCCTCGGTCTCCGCCTTCCGGACCCATATCGATCAGATAATCGGCTGTTTTGATCACATCCAGATTATGCTCGATAACTACGACCGTATTTCCTCCATCGGATAATCGGCGCAGGATCTCCACCAGTTTGTGAACATCTGCAAAATGCAGACCGGTTGTCGGTTCGTCCAAAATGTAGATTGTCTTTCCGGTTCCGCGTCTGGAAAGCTCCGTTGCCAGCTTGATTCGCTGTGCTTCACCACCGGACAGCTGTGTAGACGGCTGGCCTAATTTAATATAAGAAAGGCCAACATCATTTAATGTCTCCATCTTTCGTGCGATAGACGGAACATTTTCAAAGAACTTCACGGCTTCTTCTACCGTCATATCTAATACATCGAAGATATTTTTACCTTTGTATTTTACATCCAGAGTTTCTCTGTTGTAACGCTTTCCGCCGCAAACCTCACACGGAACATACACATCCGGAAGGAAATGCATCTCGATCTTGATGATACCGTCTCCGCTGCAGGCCTCGCATCGTCCGCCCTTCACGTTAAAACTAAAACGACCTTTATTATAACCTTTGGCCTTGGCATCGGTTGTGGACGCAAACAGGTCACGGATCAGATCAAACACGCCTGTGTAAGTTGCCGGATTAGAACGAGGTGTTCTGCCGATCGGAGACTGGTCGATGGCAATGATCTTATCCAGGTTCTCAATGCCCTCGATAGAATCATGCTTTCCTGCAATGGTTCTTGCACGGTTCAGTTTCTTCGCCAGGGATTTGTATACAATCTCATTGATCAACGAACTCTTTCCGGAGCCGGATACACCTGTCACACAAGTCATCACGCCAAGAGGGATCTCTACATCAATGTTCTTCAGGTTATTTTCACGGGCACCGCGCACAGTCATCCAACCTGTCGGAATACGGCGCTCCTTCGGCACCGGGATCTTCCTTCTGCCGCTCAGATAATCACCCGTGATCGAATGTTCACACTGCATGATCTCTTCCGCCGTTCCGATGGCAACGATCTCTCCACCGTGGGAGCCTGCTCCCGGACCGATATCCACAATACAGTCCGCTGCAAGCATGGTATCTTCATCGTGTTCAACCACGATCACACTGTTGCCCAGATCTCTCAGATGAGTCAGCGTCTTCAGTAATTTATCATTATCTCTCTGATGCAGACCGATACTCGGCTCATCCAGGATATATGCCACACCCACCAGCCCGGAACCGATCTGGGTTGCCAGACGGATTCTCTGCGCTTCACCGCCGGACAAGGTTCC
>JAFYOD010000267.1 GCA_017556515.1 Lachnospiraceae bacterium | reverse complement strand
TCAGCCGGAAGTTCCTGGAAGTCGCCTTCCTGATCTAACATCTCGTTTAAGATATGCTCAGTCGGCTCTTTGCCCTGCTCAAGCCACATGAGGATCGCTTTGTTCTGTGTCAGCTGGCTGCCGAGAACCACGTTGCCTTCCGCATCGTATACTTTGAACTCGTCGAGTGCGAAGTTATCCAGCATCTCTGCCAGATTTGCCTGGTATTTCTCGAGCTTTAATGTCTTTGTCTCTCCTTCGCCAAGGAAGAAATGATACTTGTTGGCGTAGAGGTTACCATTCGGGAGACGGTTGTCTGTGATCACACGGTATTCGCCGCTTGTCACATTGATTTTTAACTGATTGCCTTCCCATTTCTCATTTTCGAGATCCAGTGTCTGGTATTCGCCATTCACAAGGAGACCGATGGAGAAGTCCGGATAGTACAGGAATGTCTCCTCTGTTTCTTTTTCGAAGATAATTGTGCAGTTGCCTTTCTCAAGAACTTCTACCGGAACGAATGCGCCGTCTGTATAGTACTCAGCCAGCTGGTTGAGCATGTTGATTCTGGACATGATACCCAGAGCACGGCAGATCGCTACGAAGAGGATCTTCTTAGAAAGCGGGCTTGCGTTCTTCACTGTTAATGCACCGATCGGATTTGTTGTGATCTGACCGTATTCGATTGTCGGATCAAAACCGATCGTATCGTTGATATATGTCCAAACAGTCTTCGGATCTGCCTTGAACGCAGCCTTCTGCTCTTCTGTGAAGAAGTTCAGGATGAACTGTCTGGATTTGCACATCGGCTCATAGTATGCACGCGGACATACTACATATTTATAGAACATATCCTCGTCTTCGTATGTGAAGTCTTTTGTAAGATCAAGAGCCTCTTTGAGGATCTCGATGTTTACATCTCTTCTGTCTTTCTTGGACAGTGTGAGGATCAGTTTTTCTTTTGCCTGTGCGTCGTAGTTTTCATCCTCTAAGAATGCGATCAGATTTGTCACATTGCTTCTGGATTCAAACAGTACATTATAGATTTCCTGGCTGTAGCCGTATTTTGCTACAACTGCATTTGCTTTGTCTGCATCAAACATGTCAGCAACTCTCTGCTCACGTTTTGCGTTTGCAGCAGTTGTCTTAGCCTGGCAAAGTTCTTTCTGCTCTTCTGTCGGTTTTGCACCGTTAACGATCTGATCCTTTGGAGCGATGGTCGCAAACTGCTGCCACTCATCGTGAACGATCGGCTCTGTCTTCAGAACGATCTCAACCACATCCTGGTCCGGAGTGAAGATCAGTTTCTCGCAGTATTTGCCGTCTTTCTTTACGTGGATATTTAAGCTTCCGAGACCGCAAGTCAGGCTTGCTTCACCGTTCTCATCTGCTATCATGATCGCAGCATTGAAGATGTTGGAGTAGTTCAGGATACCAAATGCAACCTGTGCACCCGGTACGCGGTTACCCTCTTCATCTTTTACGACAACTGTGAGTTTCTTTGTCACAGCATATAATTTTAAGTTGTTAAGGAAGGAAGCCATACCAACCTTGGAAATGATCTCCTCGCCTTCGATCTCACCAAAGCAGCGGCTGTGGATAAGCATTGCACGGCTGGATGCGTTTGTGAACCATCCTTTGTTGAGTACCTCTTCCGGCTCACATGCGCCAAGGAAGTACCAGTCTCCGTTGCAGTATACTTCTACCCAAGCATGGTTGTCATCACAGTGTGCCCAACGTGGTGTGTAGATCTGTCTTGCCGGAATACCGATCGCACGGAATACGTTTACGCCGAAGTTGGACTCCTCACCACATCTGCCGTAAGCAGAATTATATGCGCCAAGTGCAGAGATGGTACGGATGTCTGTTAACTGGTACATTACGTTTTCGCAGTTCCAGTAGTTTGCTTCGATGATCGCATCGTGCATAGACATGTGATTGACTCTGTCTGCTAACAGACCGTGGAACAGTTTACGGCAGTCGCAAAGCTCTTCCTCGTTAACTCTGATATGTAATACATAGTTTAAGAAAATATCTTCCGGAACATCTTTTGCAAACGGAGATGTCTCGCGAAGCATCACACCATGCTCTGCTGTCTGTTTGAACAGGTCAAACTCATAGTTTGCCATATCGCTTAACGGGCTGTTTGCATAGATCCATTTAATTGCAAAGATAACATCCTCAGAAACAGTTTTCTTTGCTTCCTCGAGGCAAGCCAGAATTTCCTGTTTTTTCACTTCGCCTGCTTTTTCGAGCAGTGCTGCAAATTTTACCTGAGCTGCATCTACAACCTTCTGTGTAAAAATCATAGTATATTACCTCTCAAAATGTTAAGAAAAGGCAAGTCCAAAGAAAATATGAACTTGCCTCTTCTTATTGTATTAGAATGCGTGAACGATCTCTGCACACTCTCTGAATTCCTGCTCATCTGTCTGCCAGATCTCATACTCGGAAAGTGTCGGTAATCCCATAGCTACAGTGCTCTTTCTGTATTTCATACCGGAGTCAAGAGCGCCTTTTCTGCCTGTTGTATGGAATACTACGATACCTGTATGATCATGGATTTCCTGGATGTTCCATTTTTTAACGCCACAACCAGCCATGATGTCGATTCTGCCTGCTGCCTTCTCGTAAACCTCTTTCAGAAGATCTTTACCTTCAACAACATTGCTCTGCTGACCGGATGTAAGGATTGTCTTACAGCCGAGTTCGATTGCCTCTTCAAGAGTCTTGAACGGATCTCTGGACATATCGAATGCACGGTGAAGTGTTACATCCATATCACCTGCGCAAGCCATCATTCTCTTCATAACTTCGATGTCAAGGTCGCCGTCCGGTGTAAGAGCACCGATAACAACGCCGTTTGCACCGAGATCTCTGAACATTGCGATGTCTTCGCACATAGCCTGGATCTCATCTTCTGTGTAAAGGAAATCACCAAAACGCGGACGGATCAGAACGTTAATCTTAACGCCTTTGCAATCTCTCTGAACCTGTTTAAATACCGGAAGTGTCGGTGTGCAGCCACCAATGATCAGGTGGGAGCAAAGCTCAAGTCTGTCTGCGCCGCCTTTTGTAGCATTTACGCAAGACTGGTAAGAATCTACACATGCTTCGATTAACGGTTTGTTCATTCTAACATTCTCCTTAAAAATATAATCGTAATTTTATTACACCAATACTAGTCGTAAAGGTGACATGCAACAAAGTGCTCCGGCTCAACCTCATGTGTTGCCGGTCTCTCCTCTAAGCAGATCGGTTTGCATTTCTTACATCTTGCTGCAAACGGACAGCCCTTCGGAAGATTGATTGTGGACGGGATATCGCCCTCAAGGATGATACGCTCTTTGTGGAGTGTCGGATCCGGGATCGGTACAGCAGAGAGAAGAGCCTCTGTATACGGATGTAACGGATTCGCATATAATAACTCCTTCGGAGCTGTCTCAGCTACGAATCCAAGGTACATAACTGCGATTCTGTCGGAGATCATCTCTACTACAGAAAGGTCATGGGAAATGAATACGTATGTGAGTTTGTATTCCTGCTGAAGTCTGTTCAGAAGGTTTAATACCTGAGCCTGGATGGATACGTCAAGAGCGGAAATCGGCTCGTCGGCGATAACCAGTTTCGGGTTTACTGTAAGGGCACGTGCAATACCTACACGCTGCTTCTGACCACCGGAGAACTCGTGCGGGTAACGCTGCGCGTGTTTAGCACTAAGACCTACAATACCAAGAAGCTCGTTAACGATCTTCATACGACCTGCTTCGTCTAAATCTGTGTGGATGAGGAGCGGCTCTTCGATGAGCTCAGCAACCTTCATACGCGGATTTAAGCTACCTGCCGGATCCTGGAAGATCATCTGCATGTCTTTTCTGATCGGACGCATTTCGTCCTGAGAAATCTTAGAGATTTCTTTTCCCATGAACCAAATTTCACCACTGTCCGGGTTCATCAGGTGGTTGATCAAACGACCTGTTGTAGATTTACCACAACCGGACTCACCTACGATGGAGAATGTCTCACCTTCGTAAACATCAAAGCTAACGTTGTTTACTGCGTGAACGAATTTGGTTGGCTTTCCGAAAAGGGATTTACCAACTGGGAAAGTTTTAGATACATTTTTTAATGAAAGAATCGGTTTCTTTTCCATATTAGTCTCCTTCCCTATTTATCCATGAGCCAGCATCTGCATCTGTGGTTCTCGCCGATCTGGAATAAATCCGGATTCATTGTTCTACATTTATCTGTAGCATACTTACATCTCGGAGCGAAACGGCAGCCTTCCGGCATAGAAGCAAGATCCGGAACGGAACCCGGAATGGACGGAAGAACTTTTACACCGGAACCGAGCTTCGGAACGGATGCGATAAGACCCTGTGTATACGGGTGGGACGGGTTGCCAAAAAGAACCTCAACCGGAGCTTCCTCTACGATCTTACCGGCGTACATAACGATAACGCGGGAACACATCTCGGCTACAACACCAAGGTCATGTGTGATAAGAAGAATAGAAGAATTCTCTTCTTTCTGGATCTTTTTCATAAGATCGAGGATCTGCGCCTGGATTGTAACGTCGAGAGCTGTTGTCGGCTCATCGGCGATCAGGAGCTTCGGATCGTTACTCATTGCCATCGCGATCATAACACGCTGGGACATACCACCGGATAACTGGTGCGGATAGTTCTTTAATACACGTGGCGGATCCGGGATACCTACTTTTTTCAGCATCTCAGCTGCATGTGCTAAAGCCTGCTCCTTAGTCATGTCAGAGTGAAGACGAATTGTCTCGATCATCTGTTTATCAATACGCATAGACGGGTTAAGAGCGGACATCGGCTCCTGGAAGATCATGGACATCTTGCCGCCGCGGATCTTTCTGATCTCTTCAGCCGGAGCTTTTACCAGATCTACACCGTCTAAAATAATCTGACCATTTGTGATCTTACCCGGAGTATCTTTTAAGAGCTGCATGATGGAAAGAGATGTAACACTCTTACCACATCCGGACTCACCTACCAGGCCAAGAATCTCACCTTTATTGATGTCAAAAGAGACATCAGCAACAGCAGTTACGCTGCTTTTTTTACTAGAGAAGAACTCTGTTCGTAAATCTTTTACTTCAAGTAATACTTCCTTCGCCATACTTAGACTCCTTTCAACTTACTTAATCTTCGGGTCAAGAGTATCTCTTAAACCATCACCGAACAGGTTGAATGCAAGAACTGTAACGAAGATTACAAGACCCGGCAGATAAACCATGTGCGGAGCTGTTGCGAGGTAACTTCTACCCTGGGAAAGCATTGCACCCCACTCCGGATCAGTTACGTTTGCACCGAAACCGAGGAAGCTAAGGGAAGAAGCAGCCATGATAGCAGAACCGATTCTCATTGTAAAGTTTACGATCAGGGACTGGATTGTACCCGGGAAGATGTGTTTGAAAAGGATTCTTCCATCTTTACATCCCAGGCTTCGTGCAACTTCTACGTAAAGGGAACCTTTTACAGCAAGAGTTGCAGATCTCATAATACGAGCGAAGGACGGTACTGTGAATACAGCAACCGCGATAAATACGTTAACGATACCAGGTCCTAAACATGCCACGATCGCGATAGCAAGAAGGATATCCGGGAAGCTGAACAATACGTCTGCGCCACGCATTACGAGCATCTCGATCCAGCCGCCATAGTAACCGGAAAGAAGACCTAAAACTGTACCGATTGTTGCACCTACGATTACGGAAGAAAGTGCAACACCAAGTGTTAACGGAGCACCGGCCATAATACGGCTTAAAATGTCACGGCCGAACTGGTCAGTACCAAACGGATGAGCCGCAGTCGGACCGGAAAGCATATTATTATAGTCAAATGCATCCGGAGCATACGGAGCAAGGGACGGACCAACGAGGGCAAGGATCAGAAGAAGGAACATAACGAAAAATGCCGCAACAGCGGTTTTTCTCTTCATGAACTTCTTAACAAACGCTTTTACCTTACCGTCTGTGTCCATTTTAATATTTTCATCAATATAATTCTCTTCAAAAGAGGTATTGATTTTTGCCTGTTCATTCTGTGTGTTTGACATAGTATCCTCCTCTTTCTATTAGTCGTAACGAATCTTCGGGTTAATTACGCCATATAATACGTCAACGATCAGGTTGATGAGAACGTACTGAAGAGCGAACATTAACAGAATACCCTGGATTGTCGGGTAATCACGGTAAGCGATGGAGTCTGTTAACAGACGGCCCATACCCGGAATAGAGAAAATAGTCTCTGTAAGAACGGAACCGGATAATAAACCACCAATCTGAAGACCGAGGATTGTAACTACCTGGATAAGAGAGTTCATGAAAGCATGTCTGAACATAACAATCTGCTCTCTCTGACCTTTCGCACGTGCTGTACGAACATAGTCCTCTCTTAATGTCTCAAGCATGGAAGAACGGGAATATCTGGCAAGTGTAGCCATGATACCTGTACCCATAACCATAGACGGAAGGATTAAATGTTTGAGTGTTCCAAGACCGCCGGACGGAAGTAATCCCATCTTAACGGAGAAGAACTGGATACCCATAAGACCAAGCCAGAAACCCGGAGCGGAAAGACCGCAGATCGCGAATAACATACCGCCAAGGTCAACGAATGTTCCTCGCTTGATCGCACACATTACACCTATAAATATACCAACAAACGGAGCCCAGATAAGGCCTGCAAATACTAACTGAATTGTGAACTGGAATCTGGACCAGATCAGTTCTGTAACCGGGAGATCAGATTTGAAGCTGCGGCCAAGATCGCCTTTGAGAGCGTCTTTTACCCAGTTTACATACTGTACGATCAACGGATCGTTCAGACCTAATTCTTCTCTGATCGCCTCAACCTCTTCGAGCGGAGCCTCGACACCTGCAAGTGTCTTAGCCGGGTCACCCGGAATGAGGTGAATAAACATAAAAACAACAATTGAGATGATTACCATCAACGGAATTGTTTCCAACAAACGTCTAGCAACGTAGCGTCCCATTAAACTACCTCCCTATAGTTTCAACTAGTTCTACTAAATTCTAGCTTAAGAAACGGAGTAGTAGCTACTACTCCGTTTCGATAATTTATATTACTGATCTAAACCAACAGTTCTGAAGATCATTGTTCCGCCCGGTTTGTACATTAAACCTGTTACGTATGTCTTATAAGCATTAACTGTGTTGTTATTGCCTAAGAAGATCCACGGACACTCTTCCCATGCAATAGCCTGAGCTTTTGCATATGTCTCAGCGATCTGTGTTGTATCAGTCATCTTTAATGCATCGTCAAGGAGCTGGTTGAACTCTTCGTTGTTCCAGAATGCTGTGTTGTAGCCGTTCGGCGGGAACTTCTCGCCATGAAGGATATTTCTCATGGAACCATCAGCCTCGTAGGAACCGGAAGACCAGTTTACGTACCACATCTGAACTGTTGTCTCTTCAAGCGGAGCGCTTGTCTTCTCAGCGTTAGCTGTGGACTCGTTCGGAAGAAGGATTACGTTGATACCGATCTGTGCAAGCTGCTGCTGTACAAATGTAGCACCCTTCTGCTCAAGTGTTGTGTTATCTACAACGATCTCAACATCGAAGCCATCCTCGAAGCCAGCTTCTTTCATGAGAGCTTTTGCTTTCTCAAGATCCGGTGTGTACGGAGTCTGCTCAGCGTAGTAGTAGATGGAATCGGAGAAGATGGATGTCGGAGCTTTTGCATAGCCGTCGAATACAACTTTTGCGTAAGCTTCGCTATCGAATGCCCAGTTACAAGCCTGACGAACTCTCTTATCAGCGAACGGTTTTCTGCCATCAGCAAGAGCCCACTCTGTGTTAAGAGTTACGTAACGGTATGTAAGACCCGGAGCTTCGTCAACGATGATGGACGGATCATTTGCGATAACCGGAACGTCTGTTGTCGGTACCGGGCAGATAACGTCAGCTTCACCTGTCTGAAGCATAGCGATACGGGAAGCATCCTCCGGAACTACCATGAATGTTAAGGAATCAACTGTGGAACCCTCTCTCCAGTAGTTCTCGTTCGGAACCATCTTTGTGTAACCGCCGTCAACACGCTCAGCAAGTTTGAACGGGCCTGTACCAGCGGAGTTCTTTGCAAGGTAGTCGGAAGCGTTTTCCATAGCCATAGCTTTCGGGGAAACGATTCTGAACTGTGTGATCTTGTTAACGAATGTGTTGTTCGGCTCTTTGAGGTGGATTGTTACCTGATATTCGCTATCAACTGTAACGCCTTCCCAAGTAGCGATTGTTCTCTTAAGTGTTAAGCTCTGATCAGCTACGCCACGATCATAAACAGCTTTAACTGCCTCAGCGTTGAACGGCTCGCCATCGTGGAATTTGATACCCTCGTTAAGGATGAATGTATAGGACTTACCGTCTTCGGATACGGACCACTCTTTAGCAAGTGCCGGAACTACGTTTGTGTTCTCGTCGAATGCTAAAAGACACTCGTACATCTCGTTTGTGATCTGGTTGGAGTAACCGTTGGAAGATACGTGCGGATCAAGGTGTGTAGCGTCAGCCGGAAGAGCGATAACGATGTCGTTATCCGGAGCTTTTGCTACTGCTGCTTCTACTTTAGCTTCTTTGGAAGCCTTTACTTCTTCTGCGCTTGCTGTTGTTGTCTCAGCTGCTGCTGTTGTCTCTGCCGGTGCTGCCTGCTTAGCGCCACATGCTGTTACGCTTAATGCCATTGCACTTACGAGAGCCAGAGATACTAATTTCTTTTTCATTGTGATAGGACCTCCCTTTCCCTTAATAAAAAAATGATTTGTGTCTTTATGAAACCCCATAAAAACGTCAATTTTAGTATATAGCAAATCAGCAAATCACACAAGGTTTTTATCCAAAAAATCGCAACTTTATTGCATTTTCACAAAAGTTTCGTAGCTTTTTTGTGGAAAACATTCGTGAAGTCTTTAATCAAAGTTTTGCAAACTTGCCTTTTTTTTTCACTTATGCTATAGTGATGGATATATTTACCGAAAATGCAGATTGGAGATGACATAATATGGTAAAGAAATGGAAAGTAACCTTTCCCGCTCCGACCGGACCGGAGACAAGATGGGCTTACGTTTACCTTCCGGAATCTTATTTTGAGGAACCGGAAAAACGATATCCTGTTTTGTACATGTTCGATGGCCATAACCTTTTCTCCGATGAAGAGGCTTCTTATGGCAAATCCTGGGGTCTGAAAAATTATATGGACCAGACAGGTACGGAAGTGATCATTGCCGCTGTCGAGTGTAACCATCACCCGGACTTCGGCCGTCTGAAGGAGTATGCTCCGTTCGACTATGATGATCCGATCGCCGGACCGATCCCGGGTTACGGAAAGATCACCATGGACTGGTACGTAAAGAAGTTCAAGCGTGAGATCGACCGTCGTTACCGCACCCTTCCGGACCGCCGCCATACTTTCGTTTCCGGCAGCTCGATGGGTGGACTTATGAGCCTTTATGCGATCACTGAGTACAACCAGTACTTCTCCGGTGCCGCAGCACTCTCTCCTTCCCTCTGGACCCATCCTGAGATGATCGAAGAGATGATCCGCAGTTCCTGGCTCAAACCAAACACAAGACTCTACATGGACTATGGTTCTATTGAGATGAAAAATCATCACGGTATGATCCGCCTGTTCCAGAGAGTCACTTCCTTATTTATAATGAAGCGAGTATTCCTTACAAGCCGAATCGTACCGTACGGTGATCATACAGAAGCTTGCTGGGAAAAGCAGATCCCTTATTTTATGAGTACTCTGCTTTACGAAGATGAGGAATAATCCTTATATTTTCAATATGAAAGCACAGATTCGGTATTGAAATTATCGATATCACTTGTTATTATATACTATATATAAGGAAATCTTTTTTAGGACCGGAATCAACCGGTCCAAAACGCATGCCCAAGTACTTTAGTGCTTTAAAATGCAAAATTTGGACTTAATTTAATATTTACATAGAAGCTATATACAGTAAAAGAAAAGTCAAAAAAGAAAACAAAAACGCGTAAAAACAGGAGAAACAAAAACCATGGAAATGCAGTATTTCAAAATGTACAGCCCGGCATTAAACCGTGATATGGAATGCAAGGTGTACGGACATGCCGGAAGACCGGTACTTTTCATCCCGTGTCAGGATGGACGCTTCTTCGACTTCGAAGGCTATAAGATGGCAGAGGTATGGTCCCCGTGGATCGAGTCCGGTCAGGTTATGGTAATTGCGATCGATACAATTGACAAAGAGACTTGGTCTGATAAGAATGGTAACGCAGATTATCGTATCAGCCTTCACGAAGACTGGATCCGCTACATCACAACTGAGGTTGTTCCGTTCATCCAGCATATGGCTATGCAGAGAAACGGCTGGTCTGAGGCTCCGGGCATCATGACATTCGGTTGCAGCCTGGGTGCAACTCACGCAGTAAACCTCTTCTACCGCTTCCCGCAGCACTTCGACAGCATGATGGCATTAAGCGGAATCTTCACAGCTGAATACGGATTCGGTTCTTACATGAACGCTCAGATCTACGAGAACTCTCCGGTTCACTACTTAGATCAGATGCCGTACCATCATCCGTATATCCCGATGTACAACAGAGGCAGATCTGTTATCTGCGTTGGACAGGGTGCATGGGAACAGCCGGAGACAACACGTAAACTGGATGAGATCTTTAAGAGAAATGGCATTAATACATGGGTTGACTTCTGGGGCAACGATGTAAATCATGACTGGCCGTGGTGGTACAAACAGGTTGTTCACTATTTACCGTGGCTTCTCTACCAGAGATAAGATTGGGATCGGTTCATAGCCGCCCTTAAGATAACTATTAATAAAAACGATTACATAAAAGGGGAAAACATTATGAAGAATTTTATTTTTATTTCACCGAACTTCCCAACTAACTACTGGATGTTCTGCCGCGAATTAAAGAACAACGGACTTAATGTTCTGGGTATTGGTGAGCAGCCGTACGACGAATTAAATCCGGATTTAAAAGACAGCCTTAATGAGTACTACAAAGTAAACAGCCTTGAGAACAACGATGAAGTATTCCGCGCTGTTGCTTTCTTCACATTCAAATATGGTAAGATCGACTGGTTAGAGTCCAACAACGAGTACTGGTTAGAGCGTGACGCTTGGTTACGTACTGAATTCAATATCACAAGCGGTTTCCACACAGAGGATATCCCGCGTATCAAATTCAAATCCAAAATGAAAGAGTTCTACCACAAAGCCGGTCTTGCAACAGCTCGTTACCACCTTGTTGATAACTACGAGAACTGCCTCGAGTTCATCAAAGAAGTTGGTTACCCGGTAGTTACAAAACCGGACAACGGTGTTGGTGCTTCCCATACATTCAAACTGAAATCCGATGAGGATCTTCAGAGATTCTTCGCTGAGAAGTGGGATGACACTCTTTACATCATGGAAGAGTTCGTTAACGCAGAAGTTAACTCCTACGATGCGATCATCGACTCCAACGGCGAGCCGATCTTCGAGACAGGTAACGTTACACCGTTCTCCATCATGGATATCGTTAACGAAGCAGGCAACTCCATTTACTACATCGTAAAAGATCTTCCGGAAGATATGCGTAAAGCAGGCCGTGACACAGTAAAAGCATTCGGCGTTAAGAACCGTTTCGTTCACTTCGAGTTCTTCCGTCTTCTTGAGGACCACGAGGGTCTTGGCAAGAAGGGCGAGGTTATGGCTCTTGAAGTTAACATGCGTCCGTGCGGCGGCTTCACACCGGATATGATCAACTTCGCTCACAGCACAGACGTTTACAAGATCTGGGCTGACATGATCGCTTACGATCAGTCCACTATGGAAGTTGGCGAGCATCAGTTCTGTGCATTCGCAGGTCTCCGCGATGGTAAGAACTTCGTTATGAGCCACGATGATATCATGAACAAATATGGCCACTGCATGAAGATGGTTGAGCGTATTCCGGATGTTCTCTCCGGCGCTATGGGCAACCAGATGTACGTTGCTACATTCGCTACACGCGAAGAGATGGATCAGTTCTACGCTGACGTAACAGCTTGCTACTAATCTTACATATAAC
>JAFYOD010000266.1 GCA_017556515.1 Lachnospiraceae bacterium | reverse complement strand
TCTTGATAAAATTCCATACTCCTCACCTCTATTCTATAAGTGATACAATTTTATCATTGTTTCATTAATTTTCAAACCCATAAATGAAAAAAAGGGACAATTTTCATTGTCCCTTCAAATCCGCTAGATGAATTATCTTACTAACTCTTTAACCTTTGCAGCTTTACCTACACGGTCTCTTAAGTAGTTAAGTTTCGCACGACGTACTTTACCTCTTCTAACTACTTCGATGTTCTCAACTGCCGGAGAGTGAAGCGGCCATGTTTTCTCAACGCCGATACCGTTGGAGTTCTTTCTTACTGTGAATGTCTCACGAACGCCACCGTTCTGTCTCTTAATAACTGTACCCTCGAAAACCTGGATTCTCTCGCGGTTACCCTCTTTGATCTTAGCAGATACTCTTACAGTATCACCTACGTTGAAGCTCGGAACTGTTGCCTTTAACTGAGCAGCTTCAATATTCTTAATAATGTTGTTCATCTCTGTGAACCTCCTAAATTTTATTCGACGCTCTTACGCACTAGGATTTCTATGCCAGCGGAGCATCAACATCTTGTCACAGCTATGTATTATAGCATAGCATGTATCAATATGCAAGTATTATTTGCATTATTTTTTATATTTTTTTGTCACCTTGCTCCAGTCCATTCGGAAGAAATGCGTAGACATAAAGATGGAACAAAGCATCCATCCCATTGGGAATGCAAATGCAATCAATCTGAAATTGCCCGGGAATGCTCTTGCTATCATAAACAGATAGATCTGTCGAACAACAACCTGAGAAAATAACAGATAATACATCGGAGTCTTTGCATCTCCGGTTCCTCTGAGTGCACCCGCAAGTACCTGGTTAAAGCAACAGAATATCATAAAGCACAGGTTCTGTCGAAGCGTCAGAACTCCATATCGAAGAACTTCCGGTTCTTTATTAAATAATGCTACCATCTGCGGTGCCAGGATCCAAAGAGACGCACAGCAGATTGCAGTAAAAAGGATCGCCATGGATAATGCTTTGACAGCACCCTCTTTTGCTCGTTTGGTATCGTTTGCTCCGACATTTTGTCCCACAAACATGGTTGCCGCGCTTCCCATGCTCTGCATCGGCAGGAAAATAAACTGATCGATCTTCGAATAACAGCTCCAGCCGGCCATACAGGCAGATCCAAATGCATTAATATAAGAATGAACAAACACATTAGAAAAGGCTGTCAAAGACTGCTGGATTCCTGTAGGCAAGCCTACCGTAAGGATACGTTTTACGATCTCCAGATCCATACATAAGCCTTTCGGATCGAATCGGTAACTCTCTTTACATCTGCTCAGTAACAAAAGCACCAAAAGAGCAGATACAAACTGAGAAATAATCGTAGCCAACGCAACACCTGCAATACCCATATCGAACGCGAGAACCAATACCAGATCTAGTACAATGTTCATGATACTGGAAAAAATCAGGAACATTAACGGACGCTTCGAATCACCAACTGCTCTGAGAATACCACTACCCATATTGTATACAAGAAGTCCGGAAATTCCAACAAAATAGATGCGCAGGTATTGGGATGATAACGGAAGGACATCTTCCGGAGTCGCCATCAGACGAAGCATAAACGGCGTCATAGCATATCCCAAAATCGTGAATACGATTCCAAAAATAAATGTCAGCGCCAACGTCGTCTGTACGGATTTGTAAAGTCGTTCTTCATCATGTGCACCGTAGCTTTGGCTGATAATAACACTGGCTCCGATGGAAACACCATTAAAGAACTTAACTAAAGTATTACAAATACTCGTTGTGGAACCGACTGCAGCAAGAGCCTGAGTTCCTACAAAATTACCGACAACAAGACTGTCGACAGTATTATAGAGCTGCTGAAATAGATTTCCCAGTAACAGCGGAATGGCATACAGGATCAATAATTTAATGATCGGTCCATGTGTCATGTCCGTATCTTTTGATTTTATGATCTTTGTCCCCACGGGACATCATCTCCTCTTTTGAATGAAAAATACTACTCTACATTCTCAGAAGTGTTGGCCTTCTCTTCTGCCTCAGCGGCTTTCTCTGCCAACAGCTGGTTCAAGAATTTCTTTTCTTTCTTAGAAAGGTTCGCCTCTGTAAGAAGTTCCGGTCTACGCTCTAACGTACGGATAATGGACTGTTCTCTTCTCCATTTCTCAACATTTGCATGATGTCCGGAAAGCAGAATCGGAGGAACCTGTTTTCCCATGAACACTTCCGGTCTCGTATACTGCGGATACTCCAGAAGATTGTCATGGAAGGACTCAAATTCTGCGGAAACGTGGTTATTTAAAACTCCCGGAACCAGTCGCGAAATGCAGTCGATCATCATCATAGCAGGAAGTTCGCCACCGGTAAGAACGTAGTCGCCAGCAGAAAGGTAATCGGTAGCGATCATCTCCAGAACTCGCTCATCGATTCCCTCATAATGACCACATAAGAACACGAGATCATCTTCTTTTGCAAGATCTTCTGCAATTTTCTGATTGAATACCTGTCCCTGCGGAGTCATGTACACCACACGCGGTTTATGACCAATCTTCTCTACAAGCGCCTCATATGCACGGTAGATCGGTTCTGCCTGCATG
>JAFYOD010000265.1 GCA_017556515.1 Lachnospiraceae bacterium | reverse complement strand
TTGTCAACCAGGTTGGAACATGCTTTTACGAATTCCATTTCCATCTTTGTGCCTGTCATGAGAGCAGCACCTTTTGCGATATCATTGATACGCTCGAAGATTTCTTTTACCTGCGGGTTCTTTGGTGCGCGGATAAGGTAAAGAACCTCTGCGTACGGCTGAACAACGTTCGGGGAGAAACCGCCTGTATTTGTGATCGCATAGTGGATTCTTGCTTCCTGGATCACATGCTCTCTTAAGTACTGAACACCTGTGTTCATAAGAGCGACTGCATCAAGAGCGGATCTTCCTTTTTCCGGAGAACCTGCAGCGTGGGAGGAGATACCGTAGAAACGGTAAATGATCTGGTAGTTTGCAAGGGAGCTTCCTACCCAAACTTCGTTTGTTGTGCTCGGGTGCCAGGAAACTGCGAAATCAACTTCGTCAAATACGCCGTCTCTAGCCATGAATGCTTTACCGGAACCGCCTTCTTCACCCGGACATCCGTAGAATACAACAGTACCTTCTTTATCATTTTTCTCAAGATATTCTTTTACTGCAACAGCAGCTGCCACAGAACCAACGCCGAGAAGGTTGTGACCGCAGCCGTGACCGTTTCCGCCTTCTACGAGAGCTTTCTTTTCGATACAGCCTGCAACCTGGCTGATACCGGAAAGGGCATCGAACTCACCAAGGAAACCGATCACCGGTTTGCCGTGGCCGAATCTGCCTGTGAATGCTGTCGGGATGTTTGCTACATTCTTCTCTACTTCGAAGCCTTCTTTTGCAAGAAGATCGCAAAGTGTCTCCATGGATTTATACTCAAGGAAAGCAGTTTCCGGAGTTTCCCAGATCTGGTCACTTGCAGCTGTAAATAATGCTTTATCTCTGTCGATCGCTAAGAGCGCTTCTTTTTTTGTAATGCCCATAAGAATACCTCTTTCATATAAATATCTGTTTCTTATACTTTATGAAACGCCACCAGAAAGAAAACGATCCCTGGTGGCGTTATGATTATGTCAGTAAATTATTTTTTCGGTTTGATCGCCTGCGGCATGATCTCTTTCGGCATGCCACATTCGTATTTACCGCCGCCGAGACGGTTGCTGAGCTCTTTCTTAGCAGCCTCGATTGTCTCCGGGGATTCGTACATGTCGATCGCTGTAGCAGCCATAACCTTCGCGGAGAAGATCATACCTTTGTGAGCGATGGAAGATTTACCCTGAGATGTCCACTGCCAGGAGTGAGCCGGTGTGCCTGCAACTTCTGTAAGACCCTTGAACTGAACAACCGGGCAAACATAGCTTACATCACCAACGTCTGTGGAACCTGCCATGCAGCTTTCTACATCTGCTAACGGCATGATGAAATCATAGAGAGCAGCATCTGCATACGGAGCCATAACTGCCTCTGCAGCAGCTTTGTTGCTCTTCTCGTAGTTCTTTAAGTGACCCTGGATATCCAGTTTCTTGTTGCCAAATGTTGCGTGGTACTCAGCAGCGATTGCCTGCTCTTCAGCTGTGAAACCTTCTCTTTCCACTTCAAGAGCGTTCTTGTACATCACTTCCTGCATAGTTGTGTTATCAACCAGGTTGGAGCATGCTTTGATGAATTCCATCTCCATCTTTGTGCCTGTCATAAGAGCAGCACCTTTAGCGATGTCATTGATACGCTCGAAAATCTCTTTTACCTGATCGTTCTTCGGTGCACGGATTAAGTAAAGAACTTCTGCGTACGGCTGAACAACGTTCGGGGAGAAACCGCCTGTGTTTGTGATCGCGTAGTGAACTCTTGCTTCCTGGATGATGTGCTCTCTTAAGTACTGAACACCTGTGTTCATAAGCTCAACTGCGTCAAGAGCGGATCTTCCTTTTTCCGGAGAACCTGCAGCGTGAGAGGAGATACCGTAGAAACGGTAAGAAATCTGGTAGTTAGCAAGGGAGCTTCCTACCCATACTTCGTTTACATCAAACGGATGCCATGTGATCGCGAAATCTACGTCGTCAAATACACCGTCTCTAGCCATGAATGCTTTACCGGAACCGCCTTCTTCACCCGGGCAGCCAAAGAATACAACTGTACCCTCTTTACCGTTTTTCTCAAGATACTCTTTCATAGCGATTGCAGCGCCGATCGCACCTGCACCGAGAAGGTTGTGACCACAGCCGTGACCGTTTGCGCCTTCTACTAACGGTTTTTTCTCTACGCATCCTGCTACCTGGCTGATACCGGAGAGAGCGTCGAACTCACCAAGGAAACCGATTACCGGTTTACCGGAACCGAATGTACCTGTGAATGCTGTCGGGATGTTTGCTACGTTCTGTTTAACTTCGAAGCCTTCTTTTGTGAGAAGATCGCAAAGAATTTCCATGGATTTGTACTCAAGGAAAGCTGTTTCCGGGTTGTCCCAAACCTGGTCACTTGCGTTGCAGATCGCTTCACGTTCTCTGTCGATCGCCATAAGGGCTTCTTTTTTTGTGATTGCCATAATACATTACCTCTTCTTTTTATATGTGATTGGTTATAAAGTTCCGAATAGACATAAATGTCCCATAATCAAATTGTAACACACGCTAGGAAAAAGTGTCAATAATGCCATAAAAAGTGTCTGTTGATTTGTGAAGAATAGACAAAAAGAATGAGGTTATTTGGACTTATTAAGGACACGAATGGTATTATTAAGTCTAAAATAGTGAAAAAGTCTGTATTAAGTCCTTATAGTTTACGAAAAAACGATCTTGTGGTATTCTAAAGAAAGGAAAAAGAAGCGAGGGGAAGGAGGACACCCCATGAAAAAACGAGTTGGAATTTTTACAGCAAGTGAATCTTTGAAAAACTTGCTGTTGGTTCAGGAAGAAATGAGCGGGCGCTGCGAAGTTTCTTACCATCCATATTCTTCGATGGCGGAACTGACAGAACTATATTCGGAACATGCGAAAAAATATGACGGTATTTTGTTCAGTGGCCGATTGCCATATGATTATGTAAAACAGAATCTTGTGTGTGCGGAAGTTCCGCATCATTATATGGAAATGAAAGATCGAGATGTATATCTTTTAGTGGCACGTTTACTGGCACAAAATCCAAATCTGGATTTCAATCGGGTGTATTTTGATACACCAAATCTAGAGCCCGGAGATGCCCGATTATTTAAGCACATACAAGAAGTTTTTACTAAAGAACATATGCCGAATGTTCAGATCATGTTTGACCGTTCTCTTTATCATAAAGATCTGGATTCTGTATATCATCGAGTGATGGAACGATATCGTGAAAAGTGGAGAACCAGAGAATTAGAAGTTGCCGTGACTCGTGTCAGTAACCTGGCAAAGTGGCTGGAAAGCGAGCAGATCCCTCACGTACTGTTTCAACCTTGCCCGGCAACTATGATGGAAGTTTTTTTAAATCTTCTGCACGATATCGAGATCGCTCAGATGGAGAAATCCCTGACTGCATGCTGTGTGATCCGGATCAAAAAGGAATATCCGACGGAGCGGGATTATACAGTCTTAAAGGACTGTCTGGAGCAGTTTAACTCCGAGCAGAACATGGTGTTTGTGTTACATCGCAACAATGATTCCTATGAGGCGGTAACTTCCCGAGCAACAGTGCAGAAACTGACTTCCGATTACACAACCTGTCTTTTGACTTCTTATTTATACGAGGTATTTCCTTTTTCGACCCACATTGGCTGGGGTATTGGTTATGATATCGTGACCGCGCACAAACATGCGCTTCTGGCTGTTCGCGAATCCGGAATGGATCCGCACAAGTATACATATCTGGTCAACGAAGAAGAGAAGATGATCGGACCGCTTTGTGGAGACCGTACCATCAGCTACCAGATCAAACCGGATGCAAATACCCTTCATATCGCCAACGAACTGGGAATTGCAGCGATCAATCTGGAAAAGATCATTTCACTTCAGAAAAACCGTCAGATGCGGGAGTTTTCTGCCAGTGATTTGGTATTCTATTTGGATATCACTCCACGAAGTGCCACAAGAATTCTTAAGAAACTGGTGGAGCATGGGGCTGCCACCCAGGTGAATCGTCTGAACCTCAATGGAAGAGGGCGCCCGGCTGCGATCTATGAACTGGATTTTGAAAAGATACAATTATAAAGATAAAGAGGATGCCCACGCGGACATCCTCTTTTGTATGTAATGAATATTATTTCATGATCTTTCTGAAGAGAGCGATGAAATCTTCAATGGAAGCTTCCTTCGGGTTGCCCGGAGCACATGCATCGTTGAATGCGGACTCAGCAAGGAACGGAAGATCCTCTTCCTTCAGTGCCTCGAGAACAGTCGGAATACCAACGTCGATGGAGAGCTGCTGAACTGCATTGATTGCTGCTTTTCTGTACTCTTCAACGGACATCTCATCAACACCCTTAACGCCCATAACTCTTGCAATCTCACGGTATTTCTCACCTGTGCACTCCTGGTTGAATTCCATAACGATCGGAAGCATCATAGCACATGCAACACCGTGTGGTGTATCATATACAGCACCGAGTGTGTGAGCCATGGAGTGAGCGATACCAAGACCTACGTTAGAGAAGCCCATACCTGCAATGTACTGACCGAGAGCCATGTCTTCGCGGCCCTTCGGAGTGTTAGCAACTGCATCGCGGAGGGATCTTCCGATGATCTCGATAGCCTTGATATGGAACATATCTGTCATTTCCCAAGCGCCTCTTGTTGTGTAACCTTCGATCGCATGTGTTAATGCGTCCATACCTGTAGAAGCTGTTAAGCCCTTCGGCATAGAAGCCATCATCTCCGGATCTACAACTGCGATGATCGGCATATCGTGCGGGTCAACACAAACGAATTTACGTTTTCTCTCAACGTCTGTGATAACGTAGTTGATTGTAACTTCTGCAGCTGTACCGGCTGTTGTCGGAACTGCGATGATCGGAACACACGGTTTTGTTGTCGGAGCTACGCCCTCAAGACTTCTAACATCCTCAAACTCCGGGTTTGCGATGATGATACCGATTGCTTTCGCTGTATCCATGGAAGAACCGCCGCCGATCGCGATGATGTAGTCAGCACCGGAAGCTTTGAATGCTTCAACACCAGTCTGAACGTTCTCGATTGTCGGGTTCGGTTTGATATTGGAGTAGATCTCATATGCTAAACCAGCTTCCTCTAAAAGAGCAGTCACTTTTGTGGATACGTTGAAT
>JAFYOD010000264.1 GCA_017556515.1 Lachnospiraceae bacterium | reverse complement strand
GCCGTCGTCTTGACCGCTTGACCAACGGGCCAGTAACCAAGTCGAGGCGACAGGATTCGAACCTGCGACCTCTGCGTCCCGAACGCAGCGCTCTACCAAACTGAGCCACGCCTCGATTACGTACGTAAGTATAACCCACTTCTTTTAAAATGTCAATAGCTTTTTTCTAATTTTTTTAAACAATTTATCAAATTAGTAAAAATCCGATTTTCCATACGGAAAACCGGATTTTTCACGTTTCATGATGATACTTCCATGTACTACAGCATCTTTTTGATGGTATCACAAAGTTCTCCGATAACCTGTTCTTCATTGCCATCTTTGATCTCCTGTACCACACAAGATTTGATATGGTCCGAAAGCAGCTTCGTAGTAAATCCATTTAACGCAGACTGGATCGCAGATACCTGGATTAAAATGTCTGTACAATACCGATCATCCTGCACCATCTGCTTGATACCGCGCACCTGACCTTCGATTCGGTTTAATCGATTGATCAGGTCTCTCTCCTCTTTCGGATCTCTGTGCTTATGTCTGCATTCACAACTGCGTGCTTCTTCAGAAACCATGCTGTTTTTCATTTCTTCTGACAAGGAATATCCCCCTTTCAGATTTAGCCGATTACTTTATAATCCTGGTCCTCGATTGCCTCTTTGATCACAGCAAGATCAACTTCTTCTGTCATTGTGATCACAACCGTGCCTTCTGTATGGCTTGCAACTGCGCTCTCAACACCCGGGATCTTCTCAACAACCTTCTTTACTCTTGCCTCGCAATGCGGACACATCATACCTTTTACTTTTAATGTCTTCTCCATGTTTTGAATTTCCTCTCTTTCAATTGGTTTTATTTTTTTGTCTCTGTCTGCACGGTGCAGATCAAAGAAATTAAGACGTAATGCATTGGACACCACGCAGAAGCTAGACAAGCTCATGGCTGCCGCACCAAACATCGGATTTAACTTCCATCCAAGGATCGGGATAAACAGACCCATTGCCAGCGGAATGCCTACACAGTTATAGAAAAATGCCCAGAATAAGTTTTCGTGAATATTTCTCAGTGTAGCACGACTCATACGGATCGCTGCCGGAACATCGGACAGGCGACTCTTCATCAGCACCACATCCGCCGCATCGATCGCAATATCCGTACCGGCGCCGATCGCGATACCGATATCGGCTCTTGTCAGTGCCGGAGCGTCGTTGATACCGTCTCCGACCATCGCAACGCGGCCGCTCTTCTGCAATCTGCGGATCACACTCTCTTTTCCGTCCGGAAGAACGCCTGCAATTACTTCGTCCACGCCTGCCAGCGCACCGATCGCTTTCGCAGTACGTTTATTGTCACCCGTCAGCATAACCACATGGATTCCCATGTTCTGAAGTTCTTTGATGGCTGTCGGACTGTCTTCTTTCATCACATCGGCTACTGCGATAATACCGACCAGTTCATCTTCTTTACTAAAGAATAATGGAGTCTTGCCCTGCTCGGACAGTGCCTCGGCTTTGGATTTGATCGCCTCAGGTACCATAGCCTTCGTACTGATATATTTCAAGTTTCCACCATAGAGGGAAACTCCGAAAAGCTCAGCAGAAAGTCCGTTTCCCGGAACTGCACGGAAATCCGTAACCTCTTCTGCCTGAAGATTCATCTCCTCTGCCTTTAACAGGATACCCTTTGCCAACGGATGTTCACTCTTCTTTTCAAGAGCATATGCCATCGCCAGAAGCTCTTCCTCTGTAACTCCATCGACAGGGATTATATCCGTAACCTTCGGTTCACCACTTGTGATGGTTCCGGTCTTATCTAACGCAACGATCTGCACTTTTCCTGTTTCTTCAAGGGATACTGCAGTTTTAAATAAAATTCCGTTTTTGGCACCCATTCCGCTGCCTACCATGATGGCAACCGGAGTTGCAAGACCAAGGGCACACGGACAGCTGATTACAAGAACAGAAATGCCTCTCGCAAGTGCAAATCCAATGGTTTCACCAAATAACAACCAGCCAAATGTAGTAAGTGTTGCGATCGTAATAACTGCCGGTACAAAGATACCTGATACTTTGTCTGCAACCTTTGCGATCGGCGCCTTTGTTGCAGCTGCATCACTGACCATCTTGATGATCTGGGAAAGTGTCGTATCCTCTCCTACTCTGGTCGCTTCACAACGGATAAATCCGGACTGATTGACTGTCGCAGCCGATACCAGATCTCCCGGTTCTTTGTCAACCGGAATACTCTCACCTGTCAGGGCAGATTCATTGACTGCACTGTGACCTTCTAAAACTGTACCGTCAACCGGTATATTTTCTCCCGGACGAACCACAAACACATCACCCTTTTTCACCTGCTCGATCGGAACTTCCACTTCCGCTCCGTCTCGAATCACCATAGCAGTCTTTGGCGCAAGTTTCATCAGGCTTTTTAACGCATCCGTTGTCTTTCCTTTAGAACGTGCCTCCAACATCTTGCCAACTGTGATCAAGGTCAGGATCATGGCAGCTGATTCAAAATAAAACTCATGCATATAGGACATAACCGCAGTCATATCTCCGTTTATCTGCGCATCTGTCATCATAAACAATGCATAGGTACTATAGATGAACGACGCCCCGGAACCCATGGCAACCAATGTATCCATGTTTGGCGCTTTATGAAGCAGTCCTTTAAAACCATTGATAAAAAACTTCTGATTAATGATCATGACAATGGCTGAAAGCAGCAGCTGCACCAGCCCCATCGCCACATGATTGTGCTCAAAAAATGTAGGTACAGGCCATCCCCACATCATGTGTCCCATGGAAAAATACATGAGGACCACTAAAAATCCAAGAGAAGCAAATAATCGCTTCTTTAAAACCGGAGTTTCTTTATCTGCCAGCGCATCTTCCTGCATCATAGTGGATGTATGAGGTCCGGAATCCGAAGCTGCACCTTTTACAGAAGCTCCGTATCCTGCATTCACAACTGCCGCGATGACCGTATCCGAAGACGCCGTTCCTTCTACACCCATCGAGTTTGTAAGAAGACTTACTGAACAAGATGTAACACCCGGTACTTCAGATACAGCTTTTTCAACACGACTGCTGCAAGCTGCACAACTCATTCCTGTTACCGTATATTGAACCATAAACATCACTCCTTTATTTTTTATACCCCGTAGGGGTACAATAATATGATAGCATTTTACGTGTATTTGTCAAGTCCGGAGTTTTATCAAACAAAGAGAGAGCTGTTACAACAGCCCCCTCTCATATAAATTGCGATATTCACTATAAATCAAATAATGACAGCTGGTTGGACTCCGGCAGATTCTTCAAAATACCAAGCTCTACCATGAGATCACAAATGGTCTTGCTGACTTTCGTTCTGTTACAGAAATCCTCTTTTGAAAGGAATGGTCCGTCTTTTGCTGCCTCTTCAATGGACTCCGCAGCTTTTTCTCCCAGACCGTCAATACTGTTAATCGACGGCATCAATTTATTATCAATGATCTGGAAATGTCTAGCCTTGGCTTTAAACACATCCATCTGATGGAATTCAAATCCGCGTGCATACATTTCCTGCACGATACGCATGTCACGCATGGTATCCTGCTCTTTCTTTGATAAGGAATCAGAACGTCTCTTATAGTCTGCAATATGGCGGTCCAGTTTCTCCCTGCCCAGACACATGATCTCATAAGAGAATGCACTGGCACGGATACTGAAGAAGGAAGCGTAATAAGCCAGCGGATAGAATACCTTACAGTAAGCGATACGCCAGGCCATCATTACGTATGCAGCCGCATGGGCTTTCGGGAACATATATTTGATCTTTTTACAAGACCATATATACCAGTCCGGAACATCATGGGCAACCATCGCCTCTTCCCAATCCGGTTTTAAACCTTTACCTTTTCGTACGGACTCCATGATCGTAAATGCAAGGCCCTCTTCCATGCCTTTCTGGATCAGATAGACCATGATATCGTCTCGAGTACAGATCGCAGTCTGAATGGTTGCCTTTCCTTCCTGGATCAGGGTCTGCGCATTGCCAAGCCATACGTCAGTACCGTGGGCAAGTCCTGCAATTCGAACCAAGTCAGAGAAATGCTTCGGCTGCGCATCGATCAGCATCTGCATCGCAAAGTCTGTACCGAACTCCGGAACACCGAGGGCGCCCAGTTTACATCCACCGATATCTTCCGGTGTAATGCCAAGGGCTGATGTGTTCTGGAATAAGCTCATGACCTCTCTGGAATCCAGCGGAATATCTTTTACCGGATCCAGACCGATCAGGTCCTGGAGCATACGGATCATGGTCGGATCATCGTGTCCGAGAATATCAAGTTTTAATAAGTTATGGTCAATGGAGTGATAGTCAAAGTGAGTCGTAATTGTTTTTGTTGTCATATCATTGGCCGGATGCTGAACCGGGGTAAAGGAGTAGATATTCTCTCCGATCGGAAGAACGATAATACCTCCCGGGTGCTGACCCGTTGTACGTCTGACTCCGGTACAGCCGGTTACGATACGGTTGATCTCACTTTCACGTTTCCTCTGACCGCGTTCTTCATAATATTTTTTCACAAAACCATAAGCGGTTTTTTCTGCTAAAGTACCAATGGTTCCCGCACGATACGTCTGACCTTTTCCGAAGATAACCTCGGTATAATCATGTGCTCGAGACTGATATTCTCCGGAAAAGTTTAAGTCGATATCCGGCTCTTTATCGCCTTTGAATCCTAGGAATGTCTCGAACGGAATGTCGAAGCCGTCCTTCATCAGCGGCAGTCCGCAGACCGGACAGTTTTTATCCGGCATATCGCATCCCGCCATACCACTGAACTTCTTTACTTCTTCCGAATCGAAATCATAATAATGACAGTTCGTACAATAGTAATGTGGACTCAGTGGGTTAACCTCTGTAATACCGGACATGGTCGCGGCAAAGGACGAACCTACGGATCCTCGGGAACCAACCAGGTAACCGTCTTCGTTGGACTTCCATACCAGTTTCTGCGCGATAATATACATTACAGCAAAGCCGTTGGAAATAATGGAATTCAGTTCTCGCTCCAGACGGTCCACTACAATCTGCGGAAGATTATCACCATACATTTCATGGGCACGGTTGTAACAGATCGTACGAAGCTGTTCATCCGAATCCTCAATGACCGGAGGACATTTATCCGGGCGTACAGGTGCAATATTCTCACACATATCCGCGATCATTCTGGTATTGGTTACAACCACTTCGTATGCTTTATCCCTGCCCAGATACTGGAACTCATCCAACATTTCGTTTGTCGTACGCAAGTATAAAGGAGCCTGATCATCTGCATCTTTAAAACCTTTTCCCGCCATCAGGATTCTGCGGTAAACCTCATCTTCCGGATCCAGGAAATGAACATCACAGGTCGCACAAACCGGTTTATTAAATTGTTCACCCAGGTCCACAATCTTACGGTTTATATCCATCAAGTCTTCAATGGAGTTGACAGAACTCTTCTCTTCACGGAGCATGAACATATCATTGCCCAGTGGCTGGATCTCAAGAAAATCATAAAAATCTACAAGTTTCTGTAACTCAGCATCAGGAGCATCTCGAAGGATTGCCTGATACAGTTCACCCGCTTCACATGCAGTACCGATAATCAGTCCTTCCCGGCATTCCTGAAGAAGGCTTTTCGGGATTCGCGGCTGTCTGGAGAAATAACGCACATGGGACTCAGAAACAAGGCGGTACAAGTTCACACGTCCGAGATCATTTTTCGCCAGGATAATGACGTGGTGCGACGGCATTTTCATAATGGTCGCATCATCTGCCTTATTGAACTGATTCAAATGATCCAAATGCGTCATATCATATTGAGTCTTTAACATCTCAATAAATTTAACAAAAATATTTGCCGTTGCCTCTGCATCATCGACCGCTCGATGATGATTTTCAAGGGAAATATTTAATGCTTTCGCAACCGTATCAAGTTTATAACGGTTTAAGTTCGGAAGCAGGACACGTGCCAAAGTGACTGTATCAAGTACAGTTGGTTTGAATGGCAGATTCTGCTGTTCTGCATTATGCTTAATGAAACTTACATCAAAGGATGCATTGTGTGCAACCAACACAGCTTCGCCAACGAAATCGAGGAATTTCGGAAGGATTACATCAATCCTCGGAGCACCCATAACCATAGAATCATTGATTCCTGTCAGACGTTCAATCTCGAACGGGATCGGAACATCCGGATTTACAAATTCATTAAATCGATCCGTGATCACACCATTGACAACCTTTACTGCACCGATCTCGATGATCTGGTTTTTAGTCGGAGAAAATCCGGTTGTCTCGATATCAAATACGACAAATGATTCGTCCAGATTCTGATTCCTAGAATTCTCAACGATCGCTTTCATGTCGTCAACAAGATAGCCTTCCACACCATAGATGACTTTAAAAGTATCTCCTTTATCCAATGCATGGCTGGCGTCCGGGAATGCCTGTACACAGCCATGGTCGGTTACTGCGATCGCAGGCATCCCCCACTTTTTCGCACGCTTGATGATTGCTTTTACTTCGGATACACCATCCATATCGCTCATCTTCGTATGACAGTGAAGTTCCACTCGTTTTACCGGTGCATTATCTTCACGTTTTGTTGTGAAATCTTCGCACTTTTTGATACCGACGATCGATCCGATGGTCAGCTCTCCGTCAAACTTATCGATAGTTGTAATACCTTTTAATTTGATAAATGCGCCTTTTTTGATCGCATTTTTCGCATCTTCCTCCTGATCTTCACGGAGGAACATCTTGATCGCGATGCTGTCTGTGAAGTCCGTCATCGCAAAGATCGTCAATTTTCGGCCACTCTTCAACTCACGTGTCTCTTCGGAGAGGATCTGTCCGCGGATCGTAACTTCACCAATTTCGCCATCGATTTCTCGAATTTCTGTAACATCGCCTTCGAAATCACGGCCAAAAAGAACATCCGGATTTTCTGATTTTTTATAAGGCATACGCCCTTTAAACCCGTCTCTCTTAAATCCACCGTCGCGTTTAAAGCCGCCCTCTCCGTACTCTGCCTTTGGCACATTTCCGGATTGAGTAGCTGCATTTCCAAAACTCTTCTTTGTAAACTCTTTCTTCTCTTCCGTTTTCTTTACCGGAACATCGGCAGACTCCTTCTTCTGTAATTCTGAAGGTCCTCCGCTGACATCCCAAGGCACATCTGCCGGGCCCGCCATGTCAAGATAGCTTCCGCCATCGTGAACCGGGTCTTCCGCTCCAAAACCGATGCCGAATGGCTGAAATGCTTCTTCATTTTTCTCTTTTTCTACTTCAACAAATTTAAAACGTACCTCCACCGGAAGACCGCATCGTTCAACAAAGATCTTCTCCAGTACACGGCCCACCTCCATGGAACGTTCTCGATAGATCAGATTGTCTTCAACGGTAATGAGCATCGTATCTTCATTGACGAACTCTACCGAACCTTTTCGAAGAATCTGATGTTCCATCATACCATACTGTTTAAACTCCAGCATGATACTGTCTTTGTATACATCATACAGCTTCTTCGGAGTATACTGAGCAGAAAGACGGTACTTCTCTAAGATCTTGACCGTAAGAGGCCTTCCCGGAAACAACTGCTTGGCAATTCCGTCTTCCATGCTGTAAATATTCTTTTTATGGATCAATCTGGGGCTTACAATATAAATGCGAAGAGAGCTTCTGTCCTTCGGCATGGTAACCTTTTCGACCATGACAAGTTTCAGAAGCTCCTTAAGTTCCTCTCCGATATGTAAGCCCGGAAATACTTCCAGAAATGGTTTTTCCATGCTTATTCCTGTTCTTTCTTCATCTTGAGAATTTCTTCTCTGAGAACTGTGAGCAGTTCACTTTCCGGTACTTTTCTAAGGACTTCACCTTTCTTGATCAACAAACCTTCTCCGATTCCGCCGGCAATTCCGATGTCAGCTTCTCTCGCTTCACCAGGTCCGTTAACCACACATCCCATAACGGCAACTTTGATATTCATATCAATGTCAGCCACCATGTTTTCTACCTGATTTGCCAGACCGATCAGATCAATCTGAGTACGTCCGCAAGTCGGGCAAGATACAACTTCAATACCGCCGGTACGAAGTTTTAACGCTTTTAAGATGTGCTTTGCACTCTTGATTTCTTCCGCCGGATCTCCTGTTAAAGATACACGGATCGTATCACCAATACCCTCATACAGAATGATTCCAAGACCAACGGAAGATTTAATGTTTCCGGATAATAAGGTTCCGGACTCTGTGATACCTACATGAAGCGGATAACGACATTCTTTCGCCATCAGCTCATGCGCCTTTACACACATCATAACATCAGAAGACTTGATACTTACGACAATATTATCATATCCGAATTCTTCGATTAATGCGATCTGTTTTTTCGCACTTTCAACAATCGCTTCCGCAGTCACACCACCGTATTTTTCCAGTAATTCTTTTTCAAGGGAACCACTGTTCACACCAACACGAATCGGAACTCCGTACTGCTTCGCAGTTTCTACCACTGCCTCAACACGATCACGGGCACCGATGTTGCCCGGGTTGATACGGATCTTATCTGCACCGCTTTCAATGGCTGCGATCGCAAGGCGATAGTCAAAATGAATGTCTGCCACCAGCGGGATATGAATCTGCTTTTTAATTTCACGGATCGCGGCAGCTGCTTCCATAGTCGGAACTGCCACACGGATGATCTCACAGCCGGCTGCCTCTAATTTTAAAATCTGAGCAACGGTTGCTTCTACATTTTCCGTTTTTGTATTGCACATGGACTGGATCAGGACCGGATTTCCGCCGCCGATCACACGATTTCCAATCTGGATCACTTTCGTATTTTCTCTGTACATATGCTCCTCCTAAAATATCAACGTCAGATCATTAAAAATAACAAACATCATAAACGCCATCAAAAGCGCCATGCTTATCATGTTTATAAGAGTTTCAAATTTTGCATTTAGCGGCTTTCCGGTCACAAGTTCCCAAAACAGGAACAACGTTCTTCCGCCATCCAAAGCCGGAAATGGAAGCAGGTTCATCACACCAAGATTTGCCGAAAACATGATCATCAAATTAAAGATATTCATGATAACATAATCAAAACCATACGGAGATACCGCTTCAACCGTTTCATCGATCATATTGACGATACGAACCGGACCTGCAATATCATCCTTCTCCACCTGGCCTTTTCCGATCATCGATAAGCTATCTACTACCGATAAGATATTGTAGCGAACCTCGGCCACACTATATTTCAACAATGTGAAGATTGAATCCGTAGCCGGACGATTTCCATAAAAATTCATACCGGAGAAATATCTGCCGTTTTGATAATAGTAATACTCTGAATCAAGAACTGCTTCATGTTTTTCCCATTCACCGGTCTCATGATTCATACGTTTATACTGAATCTCCAAGTCCTGATTTTCGTGAACATACATATACAAAATGATGTCACGTGTCACAATTACGTTACGATTTCCCACTTTTGTAATGATGTCTCCCTGCTGAAGACCTGCACGTTCTGCCGCATGCGTTTCCACTACCTGGGCGATCTCAGGAACATCGCAACCGGCCCATGCAATCACAGCGATTGAAAGGACAAACGCCATGATAAAGTTAAATAATGGGCCTGCAATGATCACAGACAACTTCGCAAGCGGAGACTTATCAAAAAATGAAACTCCGTGTTTTCCGTCTGCAAACTCTTCGCGGAGATCATCATACTCCGGTTCTTCACCAAACTCTCCCAGCATTGCACAGGAACCGCCAAACGGAATACATTTGACCGAATATCTGGTTCCGCTTTTTTTGTTTTTCCAGGATAACAGACGCGGTCCGAATCCCAGTGAAAATTCCAGTACTGCGATTCCATTGGCTCTGGCCAGTAAAAAATGTCCAAGCTCATGGAAAAGCACGATCATACTGAGTACAAGAAGTGCCATGATCACTTCTCATTCCACCTGCTTTCTCACTTCACGGCCGGGACTATCTGCCCCAGCCGCTCTTTATAAATTCATATGTTTCCTGCTCAGAAGCAAGAACCTGCTCCAGAGTCGGATTTGCAATTGTTTTATGATTTCTCATAGATGCTTCGATAATATCTGTAATTTCCAGATAAGAAATCTCACGGTTTAAAAATCTTGCAACCGCCATCTCATTAGCCGCATTGAAGACAACCGGGAGTGAACCGCCTGTGCGTCCTGCCTCATAAGCAAGCGCAAGTCCGCGGAAATTCTCAAAATCCGGCTTATCAAAAGCAATTTCTCTCATTTTCCAGAAATCAAGACGGTCTCCCCCCATCGGACGACGCTCCGGATAATAGAGCGCGTACTGGATCGGAAGCTTCATGTCCGGAGTGCCAAGTTGTGCCATCACGGCACCGTCTTCAAACTGTACCATAGAGTGAATAATGCTCTTCGGCTGAACCACAACCTGAACATCATCCATCTCAACATCGAACAGCCACTTAGCTTCCATCACTTCGAGACCTTTGTTTACCATCGTAGAACTGTCGATGGTGATCTTTCTTCCCATTGCCCAGTTCGGATGTTTTAGGGCATCTTCCAGCTTTACGTTTTTCATCTGCTCTCTTGTCCATCCACGGAACGGACCGCCGGAAGCAGTTAACAAGATCTTGTCAATCTTGTTGCCATGCTCGCCATTTAAACACTGGAAAATCGCACTATGCTCGCTGTCAACCGGAAGCAGTCGTACGTTTTTTTCTTTTACTAACGGCATGATCAAATGACCTGCTGTTACTAACGTCTCTTTATTGGCCAGTGCAATATCTTTTCCTGCACGGATCGCTGCCATTGTCGGACGGATACCAATCATACCAACAACTGCTGTCACCAAAATCTCATATCCATCCATCTCAGCGATTTCCATGAGACCATCCATACCGCACACAATCTTCGTATTGGTATCAGAAACATTGTGAGCCAGCTCTTTCGCTTTCTCTTCGTCCCAAACACCACAAACAGAAGGGGAAAACTCACGAATCTGAGCTTCCAGCATTTTAATATTGCTACCGGCTGCGATCGCTGCAACCTGAATATCTCCATTTGCTCTTACCACGTCCAGAGTCTGAGTTCCAATGGAACCGGTTGATCCAAGAACCGCTATCTTTTTCATTATTCTTCCCCCATTCTCTTACATCATTCCAACAAATAAAATCGCAAAATAAATTGCCGGTGCTGTAAAGATCATACTGTCAAAACGGTCCATGATACCGCCATGTCCCGGGATCAGATTACCGTAGTCTTTAATATCATGGTTTCTCTTGATCGCAGACGCTGCCAGATCACCAATCTGTGAGATCACAGCTCCGATCGCACAAGCACATGCAAATGTAAATCCCGGCTGAACGATCGCATTCAGATAACCTTCACAGAACATTCCGTATAATAATCCAAGAATCGCCGCACCTGCGACACCGCCAACTGCACCCTCGACAGATTTTTTCGGACTCAGTTTCGGAGCAAGTTTATGCTTACCAAAGAGCATACCAACACAATATGCACAGGTATCACATCCCCAGGAACTGAGAAGTGTGAGCCAAACCAGGTATTTACCGTCTGCAAGGCTGCGAACCTGATATACAAATGACAATAATACGCCTACGTAAAACACACCGAATAATGCAGACATAATATGTTCTGTCTGATATTTAGGGAATGTAAACACATAAACGGTCATCAAACATAAGACAAGTGCAACCGCTAAAAACGTAACAAATTCCGAACGTCCGGTCCATAAGATCAAATAATAAGCCAGAACAGCCAGGTATCCGATCGCTCCCGGAAGTTCTTTCTCGATTTTCAGTACACGGTATAATTCGAACAATCCGATCAGTGAAAGCCCTAATGATACAAAGAAAAGAATCGGCCCGCCTTGGATCAAAATAAATGCCGCCAGAATCACAAGGATGATTCCGCTTACAAGTCTCTTACCAAACATACTGCCTCTCCTTACTTCGCATCCGTCTTCACACCGCCAAAGCGACGGTCTCTGCGACTATAATGACGGATTGCCTCCAGAAGTTCCTCTTTATTGAAGTCTGGCCATAAACAATCAGTAACATACAGTTCAGAGTATGCCAGCTGCCATAATAAATAGTTGGAAAGACGCATCTCGCCACTTGTGCGGATCATCAGATCCGGATCCGGAATATCTGCAGTATCCAGATAAGAAGCAAATACCATTTCATCCATCTCTGCTTCAGAAATCTTTCCTGCTTTACACTCTGCCATTACCTTGCGGACTGCACGTGTGATCTCATCTCTTCCGCCATAGTTTACTGCTATAATAAAGGTTAAACCTGTGTTTTCTTTTGTCTGTTCTTCTAACTGACCGATACCTTCAATAATGTCTGCTGCGAAACGGCTTCTCTCGCCGATCATCTTTACGCGTACATTGGATGCGGTTGCGATCTTTAAAAGTCTCTTTGTATAGAAACGGAATAACTGCATCAGCGCGCCTACTTCTTCTTCGGAACGCTTCCAGTTCTCCGTTGAAAAACCATATACTGTCAAATATTTGATTCCCAGTCTTGCTGCATCTTCTACGATCTGCTCTACTGTTTCACAGCCCTTTTTGTGACCCATCTGACGCGGGAGTCCACGCTTCTTCGCCCAACGGCCGTTACCATCTAAAATCAATGCCACATGGGCAGGAATCTTTAAATTTTCTTCCATAATTGTCTCCAGAATATATCTAAAAATAGAGGGCAGGTATCCCTGC
>JAFYOD010000263.1 GCA_017556515.1 Lachnospiraceae bacterium | reverse complement strand
TTCTCGATGCTTACTAACTTAACGCATACGCAGAAGATTTCAGCAGCAAGTTTTAATTCCTCTAAGGACGGGAAGGACGGAGCAATACGGATGTTGCTGTCTTTCGGGTCTTTGCCGTACGGGAATGTAGCACCAGCGCCTGTCATAACTACGCCAGCTTCTTTACACATAGCAACGATCTTCTTCGCGCAGCCATCGAGGGAATCGAAGGATACGAAGTAACCGCCCATCGGTTTTGTCCATGTACCAACCTCAAGACCAGCGAGCTCTTTGTTAAGGATCTCGTCTACTGCCTCGAATCTCGGACGAAGGAGTTCAGCGTGTTTAGCCATGTGCTCTGCAAGGCCAGCACCATCTTTAAGGAAACGAACGTGACGAAGCTGGTTGAGCTTGTCGTGGGAGATGAGCTGTGCGTTCATCTGTTTCTGCATATCTGCAAGGTTCGCTTTGGATGTAGCGATAGCGGAGATACCAGCACCCGGGAATGTAACTTTAGCTGTGGAACCGAATTTGTAAACCATATCCGGGTTGCCTGCTTTTGCACACTCTTCAAGGATCTCAAGGATCTGAGCCGGTTTTTCCGGATATAAGTGGTGTACGCAGTAAGCGTTATCCCAGAAAATACGGAAATCTTTTGCAGCCGGTTTTAAGTTAGCGAAACGTTTAACTGTCTCGTCGGAGTAAACTTCACCAGACGGGTTGGAGTAAAGCGGAACGCACCAGATACCTTTAACGGACTCGTCGTTGTTTACATACTCTTCAACCATATCCATATCCGGACCTGTTGGTGTCATCGGGATGTTGATCATCTCGATACCGAAGAAGTCACAGATAGAGAAGTGTCTGTCATAACCCGGAACCGGGCAAAGGAATTTAACTTTATCAAGTTTGCACCACGGTGTGCTTCCCATTACACCATGTGTGTAGGAACGGGAAACTGTATCGAACATTAATGTAAGGGATGCGGAACCATACATATAAACGTTCTCAGCCGGAGCGGACATCATCTCGCCCATGAACTGTTTAGCCTCTGCAAGACCTGTAAGTACACCATAGTTTCTTGTGTCGCCATCAACTGTGTTGTAATCGCTTGTTGTGTTTAAGATTTCTAACATCGGAAGGGAAAGATCGAGCTGCTCAGAGCTTGGCTTACCACGAGCCATGTTGAGGCTGAGGTTCTTACCCTGGTACTCTTTGTATACAGCTGTTAACTGCTCTTTTAAAGAAGCGAGCTCTTCCTTGGACATTAAATGATACGGTTTCATATCAAATCTCCTCCATTTCTTTTACATTATTTAAAATAATTTTTGCGGCGTAAAAACATTCTACGCCTATTACCCTATGATTCTATTATAATGCAAGCCCCTAAATCTTACAATATGATTTTACAGTTTCACACTTAATTTTCCTATGTTTTTTTGTCGCGACAATGTAGATTCTTAAGTTCTGTTCGTTGACAATTTTCGCATGGTAACGTATCATATTTATAATCAAAAAACCGTTTAGGAGGCTCATCATGAAATACTGGAAACGCTATTTTTTGATCGCCGGTATTCTGGCTCTGGCATCTGAATTATACTGGAATGCATTTGTGCCGGGTTTCCGAATTTCTACATCTGTCATCTTACTTCCTGTCCTGCTTATGACAGTCGGAAAAAATCTTTCTACATTTAAAACATGTACGATCACCGGCCTGTTTATCGTAATCTTCCGTTCCATCTGGGGAAGCAGCGGAATCGCAGAAATTTCCAACATGGTGCTTCTGTTGATCCCAAATGCTGTATTTTACATTTGTTACGGTATCGTTTTTTCACTTTTAATTCCCAATAAACATACCGCTTCCTATCGTATGCTTTTGACCACCTTATTTTTCGGTGACTTTTTCTCCAATGTTATGGAGCTCTGTATTTTTGAGAGTCATGAAGCACAGGCATTCACTTTATGGAACTTCATTGTTTTGGCATTGATCGCACTGTTCCGCTCGCTCCTCTCCGGTCTCTTTTTGATCGCAGAGGATCAGTATCGTTCCCTATTAAAAAAAGAGGAACATGAGAACCGTTACCGCCGTCTCTTCCTGATGACAACCGCTTTGAAAAATGAGATTTATTTTATGAAAAAAAATTCGGAAGAGATCGAGTCAGTCATGGGAAATGCCTACAAACTTTACGAAAAACTTTCAGATATGGAAGATATTCCGGAGGACATGAAACGCATGTCACTGGCGATCGCCCGTGATGTTCATGAGATTAAAAAGGATTATATTCGTATCATTCAAGGTATTGAAGCTGAGATCACGGAAGAGTTTGATGAAAAACGGATGAGTTTCCAGGATCTCTTAAATATCCTCGAAGCCACAACCCATCACCTTCTTGAACATCGTCTGGTCAACATACAGCTGGACTTCCATTGTTCTGATAACTTTGTTACAACTGAACACTACGAACTGATGGCAATCTTAAAGAATATTGTCAATAATGCCATCGAAGCCATCGAAGGTGCCAATAAAAAAGGCGGCCACGGAACCATCTGTCTTAGTGAGATGCTGGATGAATCTGTCTATGAATTTAAGATCACAGATGACGGTCCCGGTATTTCTCCGAGGCATTTGCCTAACATTTTTAAAATGGGCTATTCTACAAAGTTTGACTATAAAACAGGAAATATCTATCGCGGTGTCGGTCTTTATGGCGTCAAAGGCACTGTGGAAGAAAAATTCGGCGGAACGATCCAGGTCGAGTCGGAACTTGGCAAAGGAACTACATTCACGATCCGGATTCCTGCAAAATCACTGAAGGAGGTATAATTATGCGAATCTATATCGTAGAAGATGACCTTGCCATTATCAATATTCTGGAAGATATTATTGAAACAGAACAGCTTGGAGAAGTTTGCGGCGATTGTGGAGGTGAACCTGCAGATATCCTTGACGTACTCCGCTGCAGACCGGATGTTGTTCTCGTTGATTTCTTTATGCCGGTCATGGACGGCGTTGAATTTGTCAAGGAACTCCGCGCTGTCAATGATAAAGTGAAATGCATTATGATCTCCCAGGTATCCTCAAAAGATCTGATCAGCAAGGCTTACAATGCCGGCATTGATTT
>JAFYOD010000262.1 GCA_017556515.1 Lachnospiraceae bacterium | reverse complement strand
TTTTCCGGAAGAGGAAATACTAGGGATTATAGGATTCCAAAGCCGGATCTTGTGGCTCCCGGAGTCGGGATCGTGGCGCCAAAGAGAGGAGGTGGATATGAGCCTGTAACCGGAACCTCATTTGCAGCTCCGTTTGTTACAGGGGCATCTGCTTTGATGATGGAATGGGGGATCGTGCAGGGAAACGATCCATATTTATATGGAGATAAGGTAAAGGCATATTTGCGAAAGGGAGCCAAGCCAATTCTTGGAGAAATAGAGTATCCCAATCCTCGCGTGGGATACGGAGCTCTTTGTGTGGAAGACAGTATCCCAAGATAGAAATATGTTTTGTCGAACATTAGTGTGTGAAAATAGTTCTAAAAAGTATGCTATTGTGATATAATAAGAATATCGTTAATGTATAATGCCGTAATTATAGGCTTATACTATGCACAAAGGAGGCGGTCTGTTTGAGTATCAGAGAAACGATGGAACAGTGGGAGCGTGAGAACTTGAGCCCTTACGCTTCATTAAGCTGTGAAACGAAGGGAAGAGAGCGCTGGGAGCAGCCCTGCGATATCCGACCTGCCTATCAAAGAGACCGTGACAGGATCGTGCATTGCAAATCCTTCCGAAGATTGAAGCATAAAACCCAGGTATTTCTGGCACCGGAAGGAGATCATTATCGAACACGTCTGACACACACACTGGAAGTATCTCAGATTGCCAGAACGATCGCAAAGGCATTGAGACTCAATGAGAGTCTGACAGAAGCGATCGCCCTTGGTCATGATCTTGGTCATACACCGTTTGGCCATGCCGGAGAGTACATACTAAATGAAATCTGTGAAGACGGATTTGCTCATTATAGACAGAGTGTGCGTGTAGTAGAGGTATTGGAGAAAAAGGGACGTGGACTGAACCTTACAGAGGAAGTGCGTGACGGTATTTTAAATCACGGTTCAGCGAGAATGCCTTCGACTTTGGAGGGCAGGATCGTTCGTTTTTCAGACAAAATTGCTTATATTAACCATGATATTGATGATGCGATCCGTGCGAAGATCATTACAGAGCATGACATTCCGAAGGAATATTCAGAGATTTTGGGAAGCTCTGTAAAAGAACGTCTTGATATCATGGTGCATGATATTATTTTAAATAGCATGGATAAACCTGATATTATTATGTCTCAGGATGTGGAACATGCAATGAAAAATCTTCGCCAGTGGATGTTTGATCATGTATATAAAAATCCGGTGGCAAAAACAGAAGAGAATAAAGCACAGCAGTTGATCGTAAGTCTGTATCAGTACTATCTGGATCACGTGGAGCAGCTTCCGGAAGAATATCTGTCCATGATGGATAACTGGCTTGAAAAGAAAGAACGTATAGTGTGTGATTATATTGCTGGCATGAGTGACCGATATGCGATCGACAAGTTCGAGGAACTGTTTGTTCCCAGGGCATGGAAAGTATAGAATTTATAGAGACAGTGGAGGAAGCCGATGTATTATCCGGATGATGTGATCGAAGAGGTACGAACGAGGAATGATATCGTAGATGTGATTTCCCAGTACGTAAATTTAAAAAAGAAAGGTGCCAATTATTTTGGACTTTGTCCTTTCCATAATGAAAAATCTCCATCCTTTTCCGTATCTCCGGGAAAACAGATGTATTATTGTTTTGGATGTGGTGCTGGTGGAAACGTGATTACATTCGTGATGGAGTATGAAAACTATTCTTTCGTGGAAGCGGTAAAAATGCTGGCAGACCGTGTCGGCATTACGCTTCCGGAAGTAGAGTATACAAAGGAAGCCAAGGCAGCTGCAGACATGAAAAACACGCTGCTGGAGATTAACCGACTGGCAGCCAATTATTTTTATTATCAGTTAAAACAGCCGCATGGAAAAATTGGATATGATTATTTAAAACGCCGTCAGCTGACGGATGAGACGATCAAGCGGTTTGGACTTGGATTTGCTAACAAGACATCGAATGACTTGTACCAGTATATGAGATCGAAAGGATATTCCGATGCGATTTTAAAAGAAACAGGCCTGTTCTTTATTGAAGAACGAGGTGCCCATGATAAGTTCTGGAATCGTGTCATGTTCCCGATCCTGGATGTTAATAATCGAGTGATCGGATTTGGCGGACGAGTAATGGGAGAGGGAGAACCGAAATATCTGAACTCCCCGGAAACCAAATTATTTGATAAGAGCCGCAATCTGTATGGCTTGAATTATGCTCGCACATCGAGAGCAAAATATATGCTGATCTGTGAGGGATATATGGACGTGATCGCGCTTCATCAGGCCGGTTTCAACAATGCGGTGGCATCTTTGGGAACAGCATTTACATCCCAGCATGCGGTACTGTTGAAACGATATACGGATCAAGTTGTTCTTACTTATGACAGCGATGGAGCGGGTGTGAGAGCTGCTTTGAGAGCGATCCCGATCTTGAAGGATGTCGGTATGTCTGTAAAAGTACTGGATATGAAGCCGTATAAAGATCCGGACGAGTTTATCAAAAACCTTGGCCAGGATGAGTTTCAGAAGCGAATTGATCGCGCGGTCAACAGTTTTATGTTTGAGATTGCTGTGATCCGAATGGACTACAATATGCAGGATCCGGAGTCAAAAACCGGTTTTTACAATGCAGTGGCAAGAAAATTACTTGAGTTCTCCGAAAAACTGGAGCGCGATAATTATACAGAGGCGGTTGCACGTGAATATATGATCCCGGTGGATGATCTGAAGCGCCTTGTGGCAACACTTGGCGGACAGATCGGTGTCGGTGTGAAACCGAAAGAAACGGATGGAGCAGTACGTGCAAAACAGAAAAAAGATAAAGAAGACGGTATCAAAAAGTCGCAGAGATTATTATTGACCTGGCTGATCGAACGACCGGAGTTGTTTGAAAAGATCGACGGTATCATTGGCCCGGAGGATTTTATTGATGAGCTCTATCAGGTAGTAGCCGCCATGGTGTTTGAAGAGCACAAACATGGAAATATTAACCCGGCTCAGATTTTGAATCGTTTTATTGAAGGTGAGGAACAATATAGGGAGGTGGCAGCGCTCTTTCATGCGAGCCTTGCAGATTCCTTAAACAATGAGGAACAGAAGAAGGCTTTCTCTGAGACTGTGAAGAAGATCAAGAAAAACAGTCTGGAAGTGCAGAGCAGAAGAGCAACGGATATTACACAATTACAGAAAATCATCAGACAGCAGTCTGAGCTGGCGAACCTGAAGATATCTTTGGATTGATCAGGGATAAGCCTGAAAGGATGGGAAGTTATGGAGGAAAAAGTACTTACATTAGAGGATAAACTGGACAGGCTTGTGGCTATTGCCAAAAAGAACAAGAATGTCCTTGAGCAGAATGAAATCCTGGATATGTTTGTGGGTGAGGAACTTCAGCCTGAGAAACTGGACTACATCTATGACTTTCTGGAAAATAAAAAGATTGATGTAATGCGTATATCTATGGAAGAAGATCCTGAATTATTCCTGGATGAAGCATCGGAAGAAGAGGTAGACGCAGCGTCTATCGATCTTTCGGTACCGGACGGTATCGGATTGGATGATCCGGTGCGCATGTATTTAAAGGAAATTGGGAAAATACCGCTTCTTTCTATGGAAGAAGAAATTGAACTGGCAAAGCAGATCGAACTGGGGGATGAAGAAGCAAAGAATAAACTGGCCGAATCCAATCTTCGCCTGGTGGTCAGCATTGCCAAACGATATATGGGACGTGGTATGCAGTTTCTGGATCTGATCCAGGAAGGAAATCTGGGACTCATAAAAGCAGTTGAAAAATTCGAATATAAAAAAGGTTATAAATTCAGTACGTATGCCACATGGTGGATCCGCCAGGCGATCACACGTGCGATCGCAGACCAGGCGCGCACTATTCGAATCCCGGTGCATATGGTCGAGACGATCAATCGTCTGATCCGCACGCAAAGGCAGTTGGTTCAGGAACTGGGACGTGAACCGTCATCAGAGGAGATTGCGGCTGCCATGGAGATTCCGGTAGAGAGAGTCCGCGAGGTCATGAAGATCGCTATGGATCCGGTGTCTTTGGAAACACCGATTGGTGAAGAGGAAGACAGTCATTTGGGAGATTTCATTCAGGATGAACAAGTGACGGTTCCTGCGGATGCTGCCACATATACATTACTGAGAGAACAGATGGCAGAGGTGTTGGAAACATTGTCCGAACGGGAGCAAAAAGTACTTCGCTTGCGGTTTGGATTGGAAGATGGACGTCCGAGAACACTGGAAGAGGTAGGCCGAGAGTTTAATGTTACCAGGGAGCGGATCCGTCAAATTGAAGCAAAAGCGTTGCGAAAGCTTCGCCATCCGAGCAGAAGTAGAAAACTGAAGGATTATTTGGATTTATAAGATCATACTAAGGAAGGAATCGAAAAACATGAAATTATCTAACCGTCTGGAAATGGTGGTTTCTTTTGTAAAGCCGGGAGAGTCGGCTGCAGATGTAGGTACAGACCATGGTCATGTACCGGTAGAACTTGTAAGGAGAGGGATTGTAAAGCGTGCATATGCGATGGATGTTCGAAAAGGTCCGCTCTCCAAGGCAGAGGAGAATATCGCAGCGGCCAGAATGAAAGATAAAATTGAGACAAGACTTTCTGATGGTGTGCAGAAATTATCTGCAGGAGAAGCGGAGTCTGTGATCATTGCAGGTATGGGAGGAGAACTCGTCATACATATTATGGAAGAGGGCCGACATGTTTGGGATATGGTCGAGCAGTGGGTTCTGTCTCCGCATTCCGAACTTCACAAAGTAAGAGAGTGGCTTGAAAAAAATGGTTTCAAGATTGTAAAGGAAGATATGCTTTTTGAGGAAGGCAAGTATTATACCGTTATGGATGTTCGAAAGGCGGACATTCAAGATGCAATGAACCATGCTCATGAGGATGAGTCTGTATTCGAGAAACGATACCGTTACGGAACTTACTTAAAAGAAACAAAAAACCAGGTGTTTTTAGACTTTTTAAAAGATGAGGAAGCCAAACTTCTGACTCTGAAGCAGAATCTGGAAAAGCAGGCGGTTCAGTCTGAACGAGCCAAAGAAAGCCTGAAAGAGGTAGAGGACAAACTTTCCTTGAACCGGGAGGTACAAAATGAAATGTAAAGAACTGATGAAGATCCTGGAGGAACTGGCGCCAAAACGAATGGCCTGTGACTGGGACAACCCGGGACTGTTAGCCGGCCGTCAGGAAAAGGAAGTTAAGAAAATTCTGTTGACACTGGATGTGGATGATAAAGCTGTAGAGACGGCGGTAAACGAGGGTGTTGATATGATCGTCAGCCACCATCCGCTGATCTTTCGTGCAATGAAACATATTACAGATGAAGATTTTATCGGACGCCGTATTGTAAAGATGATCCAATCCGATATTTCTTATTTTGCGATGCATACGAACTATGATTCCGTTCCGGGCGGAATGGCTGATATTGTTGCAGAAAAGCTTGGTATCGTATTTGGTGCACCGCTGGAAGAGATGGGTGAAGAGAACGGAGTTGCTTATGGAATTGGAAAAATCGGAGTCCTGGCTGCTCCTATGAATGGAAGAGCCTTGGCGAAGAAGATCAAAGAGGATTTTGACCTTCCGTACGTAACCGTTTATGGAAATGAACTCTGGGAAACAGAACCGGTAAAAGTTGCAGCGACCTGTCCGGGTGCCGGCAGCAGTACGATCAGAGCAGCACTCGGAAAAGGTGCCCAGGTTCTGATCACTGGTGATATCGGACATCATGACGGAATTGATGCTGAGGCTCAGGGGCTAATGATCATCGATGCCGGTCATTATGGTCTGGAGCATGTGTTCTTAGAACATGTAGAGAACTATTTAAAGGAACATCTTGGTGAGGAGATCGAGATTCTCCGTATGCCGATCGCGTTCCCTTCCGTGGTAATGTAACCACGCGTATTGAGATTGGAGGAATGGATATGTTAGCAGTAAAAGTGAATGGAGAAATGCGGACGTATCCGAAAGGAACGACATTTTTGGAGATCGCAAATGATTTTCAAAGCCAGTATAAGGAAGAGATCCTTTTAGCACGTGTAAATGGAAAACTTAGGGAACTCCATAAAGAATTAAAAAAAGATTCAGAGATTTCTTTTATTACATATGAGGATTCCGTAGGAAGAAACTGTTATGAACGAAGTGCAGTCTTCATTATGATGAAGGCATTTTATGAGATTATCCCGAGAGAGAAAATTAAAAAAGTGCAGATTGATTTTGCACTTGGAAACGGCATTTACGGAGAATTAGTCGGTGATATTGAACTGACACCTGAGCTGCTGGATAAGATCAAAAAAGAAATGCAGTGCCTTGTAGAACAGGATATTCCGTTAATGAAGAAAACCGTAAAGACTTCAGAAGCGATCGAAATGTTTAGAGAGTATGGAATGCATGATAAAGAACAATTATTTACATTCCGACGCGCTTCCAATGTCAATATATATGGAATCGGAAAATTCGAAGATTATTTCTATGGATATATGGTGAATAGTACAGGATATATTAAATATTTTGATCTGATCCCGTACCATAAAGGTTTTCTTTTAGTCCTTCCGTGGGCAGAAACACCGCGTGAGATCAAAGCAGGGCCATTCCATGAAAAACTGTTCCACGTATTAAGAGATTCCTACCGTTGGAGTGACAGCCTGGAGGTGCCGAATGTCGGAGCACTGAATCGCCTGATCTGTGACGGAAAATTTGGTGATCTGATCATGATGCAGGAAGCACTTCAGGAAAAAAATATTGGAAAAATTGCAGAAATGGCAGTGAAAGATCCGGACAAACGAATTGTTATGATCGCAGGTCCGTCATCTTCCGGTAAAACAACCTTCAGTCATCGACTTGCAACACAGTTCCATGCATTAGGATACAATCCTCACCCGATCGCAGTGGATAATTATTTCCGCAATCGTGAGGATTATCCGAGAGATGAATTTGGAAATATTGATATGGAAGCGTTAGGATGTGTGGATATTGAAACATTCAATGACCATATGAACGCATTGCTGCGAGGCGAGAAAATCGATCTTCCGACATTCAATTTTCACACGGGAAAGCGCGAATATAACGGCAAGACATTACAGCTGGGCAATAAGGATATTCTGATCATTGAAGGTATCCATTGTCTAAATGATGAACTGTCAGTAGCGCTGCCAAAAGAAAGTAAGTTTAAGATCTATATCAGTGCGTTGACCCAGTTGAATATTGATGAGCATAATCGTATTCGAACTACGGACGGCCGCCTGATCAGACGTATGGTTCGTGATGCAAGAACCAGAGGAACTTCTGCGTTAGAGACCATTCAGAGATGGGATTCTGTTCGAAGAGGAGAAAATAAAAATATCTTCCCGTTCCAGGAATCTGCAGATGTTATGTTTAACTCAGCACTTGTATATGAACTGGCTGTCCTGAAATTGTATGCAGAACCGCTCTTGTTCGGTATTTCCAGAGATTCAGAAGAATACGAAGAAGCTAAGAGATTACTAAAATTCTTGGACTATTTCCTTGCAGTAGATAGTGATATGATACCAAAGAACTCTATTCTTCGTGAATTTATCGGAGGAAGCTGCCTGAAAGTGTAAATGAAGGATAGGATTGGAAATCCATACTGGACAGAAAAAATAAAGTGTGATATAGTATGATTCGTTCTGAGTAAGACAGATGATCGCTGCTGCATGGCCGAAAGGGTGCAGGAGAGGAAAGTCCGGGCTTCAAAGGGCAGGGTGCCAGATAACGTCTGGCGGAGGTGACTCCAGGGAAAGTGCAACAGAAATAAACCGCCTG
>JAFYOD010000261.1 GCA_017556515.1 Lachnospiraceae bacterium | reverse complement strand
CCAACGCATTTTTGTTGAACGGGCACGAGGATTTCGATTACATTCTTCCGCTGACGGTCGAATGACATCTTCCGAAACCTCACTGTACAATCCTTCCTTTAAGCCATCTTTCAAAAACTTTTTCACCAGTCTGTCTTCTCCGGAATGGAAAGTCAAGATCGCAACGCGACCACCCGGCTTCAATACTCCCGGAAGTTTTTCCATAAAATTATAAAGCACTTCAAACTCACTGTTCACATCAATACGAAGTGCCTGGAAACATCTTGCACAAGCTTTCTTAACTGCTTCCTTTCGGTCTTCTTCCGGAATAAATTTCAATGCAGTTTCAATGGTTTCTTTAAACTGGATCGTTGTTTTGATCGGATCCTTTTTACGATTGCGTTTGATCACTTCTCGTGCGATTTCTTCCGCATACGGTTCATCCGAATTTTCCACCAGCATTCCGATCAATTCCTCTTTTGTAATATCCGCCAAACGCTCTGCAGCCGAAATTCCCTTCTCCGGGTTCAAACGAAGATCCAGAGGACCCTCAAATTTGTATGTGAAACCACGTTCCGGATTATCGATCTGCATAGAGGAAACACCTAGATCTGCCATTGCAAAATCAAACTGACCTACTTCTTCAGTTAATTTATCAATATCCTTGAAATTCATTTGATGCGCAGTAAAGATCTCCGGTCCGAATCCCTTGGATGCCAAACGCTCTTTTGTCTTTACGATCTCGATCGGATCCACATCAAGGGAATGAAGGTGTCCGGATCCTTTCAGGCATTTCATCATTTCCATACTGTGTCCGCCATATCCCAGCGTAGCATCCATGCCCACCTGCCCAGGCTGAATCTGCAGAAAATCAAGGATTTCCTGTACCATGATGGAAATATGCATTCCTGCCGGAGTGCTTCCCTTCTTGATTACCTTTTCAATTGTATCCGCATATTTCTCCGGATCTTTTTCTTTATATTTTTCTTCAAATTTACGCGGATGAGTACCTTTATAACGAACTCTGCGTTTATGAACCTGATTCTCTTCCATTACTATAGTCCTTTCAGAATTTATTATACTCTTGATTTACTCCAGTCCAAACGAAGCAGACAGACAAACAAGATCAATGCACTAAGTCCCCAAGTCAGCGGATAAGCCCAGGAAATCGTCTGGAATACCGGGAAATATTTCAATGCTGTTGTTACATAAAGAATACGAATACCACACCAACAAAGCAATAAGGTTACCATCGGTATCATCGCTTTTCCGCAGCCTCTCAGCGCTCCGGCTGCACAATGTGTAAATCCAAGCAAGAACAGGAAAAATGCAACTGTCTTACCATGTCCGACACCGTAAGCGATCGCTTCCGGAGCACTTACAAAGGCTCCGATCAGATACGGGCTCAGATAATAGATAAACAGACCCATTACCTCTGCAAACGCGCAGCCCATAAAAATACCGATAAATGTTCCCTTTTTCGCACGCTCCACTTCACCTGCACCAAGATTCTGGCTGACAAAGGTCGGAAGCGCCATACACATGCTCATGATCGGGAGAAATGCAATTCCCTCGACTTTATGAAATGCTCCATAACCGGAGATCGCAAATGCACCAAATGTATTGATACAAGACTGCACCACCATGTTGCCGATGCTGTTCACCGTATTCTGGATACCGCCCGGAAGACCCTGACGGATGATCTTAGCCATCGCAGCTTTATCGAATCTAAAATAAGACATCTGGATCTTGATCGAATCTTTTCCGCTGCACATACGGATCAAGCACAGAAGAACACTGAGTCCTTGGGCAAGCACTGTCGCAAAAGCAGCGCCTCCAGCTCCCCATCCAAAGCCTGCCACAAATACCAGATCCAGGATCACATTGACTACGGATGAGATCAATAAATAATATAACGGACGGACACTGTCTCCCACCGCACGCATGATCGACATACAGGTGTTGTACAGGATCACTGTCGATACGCCTGCAAAATACATGTTAAAATAATCGAGTGCATGAGGCATGACACTGTCCGGAGTATTCATCCACGTTAACAAAGTCGGAACCAGCAGCAGACCAACAACAGTTGAAAGAATACCCGCAAGGATACCGAACAATAAATTGGTATGTATCGCAAGATTCGTCTGTTCTTCATCTTTGGCTCCAAAATATCTGGATATCACGACTCCTCCACCGATCGCAATGCCATTAAACAAGCCGATGACCACAAAGGACAGATTGCTGGCTAAGCTTACAGCTGCAAATGCATCGTTGCTGGCAAAGTTACCCACAACCCAGGCATCTGCCATGTTATAAAACTGCTGAAGAAGCTGACCTAAAAACAATGGGATCGCAAATGCGATCAATCCACGTATGATCGATCCTTCTGTCAGATTTACTTCTTTTTTGTTTCCTTTCGCAAACATAACTTTACTCCTTTTTACGCCCTCATTTCATCATACCTCGTTTTTGATATCTTGTAAATTTATTTTGTCATTTCATCAAACAACTGATATAATTTCTGATTCAAGGCATAAACCGTATCGGCCCCAAGCTTATCCACTTCACGGTCATAAGTCATGAGACCATTCACTTCTTCTTCCACATCGCTGGTTTGAGTATAGATTGCAGAAGAAAGTCCACGCTCCAGATTCGGATAAATCTGCTCTTCCCATAATCGTTTGTAGCTTTCTGTCAAAGCCTCTGGGGATGCGTACTTCTGATATCCAAACTTTTTTTCACATGCAAGATGTCCTTCTACCGGATATGCATAACCACCATACTCTGTCAACGCAACCACACGGTCCGATTTTGGAGATACCTTCAGTTTTCGCAGATAATTATGGATACTGTACATATCTCCACCCTTTTGATCAAACCAGCCACATGCTTCGTTGACCAAACGAGACGGATCCCAGCTTTTCACTTTTTCCGAGGTCTTTCGTGCATCAAACTGTCCCCAGCCTTCATTGAACGGCACCCATGCTGCAATACTCGGATAATTATAAAGAAGCTTGATCATTCCCTGCAGATCTTTATAATACTG
>JAFYOD010000260.1 GCA_017556515.1 Lachnospiraceae bacterium | reverse complement strand
TCGATAATCGGTTTAGAGGAAAATACCAATAGCTTTGCAGCTTCTGTCAACTGACGTCGCTGCACATAATCATGAATCGTCATTCCTACCATATTGGTAAACATTCGATGCAGATGGTATTTCGAATAATGAACTGCTTCCGACACCTTTTCCAGATCAAGCTTTTCATCAAGGTGAGATTCAATATAATCAATAACTGTCTCGATATTCATAATTTGATTTTCCATCGTATTTCCCTCCTCTCTGCGTAAAATAATAACAAAGAAAGGAGTGTGTGTTTTCATATTTCTTGCTGTGTTTTTAACCGCATCGAATTGCACACGGTTTAAGTTAGCTTTTCTTCAATTCCAATGATTTTCTCTGCCGCATTCAAAATATTCATCTGATAAGAAGCAATATCTTTTAATATAACAAATCTTTCTTCTTTACTTTTGCCTTCTCGAATCATTTGTGCATTATGTGTTTCTAAATTTGATAGAACTGTAAGTTCATGGATGGTTGCATAATCACGTACATTACTATTTTTTGCAAGTTCAGGATTACTATCTCTCCACATCTTTGCAGTAAACCCAAATAAAGCTACGTTTAATAAATCTGCTTCTTCCGCATATGTAATCCACTTTAGGTCATCCCTGTAATTACACACCGGAATAATATAATTTTTAATCGCATCCGTCTGAATCAAGTAATTATTCTTTGATAAGAATCTTTTTGCATTCCATTCGATTTTTTGTAAATCATTTTCTTCCTGCTTTAAACGTTGAAACTCTTTTATTAGATACAATTTAAATACCGGACTAATAGCAGAAGCAAACTCAAACGCAATATCTTTATGTGCGAACGTTCCACCATATCGACCTTTTTTAACAAATAAACCTATTGCATTTGTCTTTTCGATCCATTCACTCGCGCTTAAAACAAACGTATGTAAACCGGCTTCTTGTTTAAAGTGGTCGAATTCGACCACTTTAAAATTAGGATTATATATCGTTTCCCATGTACCCAAAAATTCTAAAGTATTTCTATTTCGTAACCAGTTTTTAATTACATCTGCAAATCTCGAAACATCCGATTTCGCCGCCGCTATATCTGTAATACATATATAATCATTCATATTATCTTGTGTAATAGTTATCGGTATATCTTGTACTGTAATAATTCGATTCTTTTTCATAAATTATGACCTCCCGACTTATTTACATTGAACTATCAATATATCTCTGTATCCATCTCGCTCTATTTTAATTATGAATAATTCACAATGCCATTCGAACATGTGTTCTTTTTAATTATAGCATGTATTACATTCACATTCAAGAAAGTTTATTATTATAATTTTAGTTTTTTAAAGGAGTCGAATTCGACCCTTTTATACAAACTTTAAACTCAATTCACTACGTTCAATCCGCTCGAATCCACTTTGCTTTTCCTCAGTGTTTGGCTTTCGCCAAATTGTCCACTCGTATTTCCGTGCGACATTCGCAATACGCTTCGCTTCTTGCTCATGTACGGCTTTCGCCGTATGTTAGTACATCGAAAAAGACTTCTTGGCAAGCAAGCTTTCCAGAAGTCTTTTTCTCGTCCTACCGCACGGACTCAATGCTCTAACATATTTTCAATAAATATCCCATATCCCCGTGTCGGGTCATTCACCAGCACATGGGTCACAGCGCCGATGATTTTGCCATTTTGAATGATGGGGCTGCCGCTCATTCCCTGCACGATCCCTCCGGTCAGTTCCAGTAGTTCTTCATCAACTACCTTGATGGTCATTCCTTTGTTTTTTTGAAGAGACGCATAATCCACTTTTTGAATTTCGATAGCATAATCTTTCACCTCCCCTGACACGCTGCTGCGTATGAATGCACTGCCTTTTTTCACATCTTGACGGAATCCGATCGGAAGCAGATCGGATTCAATCTGCTGTTGATACTCAACATTTACGGTTCCAAAGATTCCTTCTTCTGTATTTGATATAACCTCTCCACGTTTAGTTCCGGGTCCGTAATAGATCACACCAGACATAACACCCGGATTTCCGGACTCTCCCTTTGTAATTCCTAGGATATCTGTCTCATACAATTCTCCTGCCTCGACCACTACTAATTGTCCGGTATCGCTGTCGCTGATCCCATGACCGAGTGCACCAAATGTGCCATCCTGCATTACATACGTCATGGTACCAATCCCTTGGGTATCGTCTCGGACCCAGGCTCCCAGCTTAAAACTTCCATCTGCGGCCTGCGCCGGCTCTACTTCCAGATTTAAAAGATTTCCATTTCTCCGAACTGCCATTTGTATGGCGTTTCCGTTACAGGAATTCACCGCTTGGATTAAATCTTCCTTTGTATCCAACTGCAGTCCATTAACAGATTCAATATAATCACCGGATTTTAAGATTCCAAACGCCGGTTCCACCGCGTTTCCTGCTTCGTTGATAATCTCTCCTGTGCCAATAACCATAACACCATCGGACTTTAAATAAATTCCAATTGGAGTTCCGCAAGGGACTGCATATTGATCCGGTCCTACGCTGACCTCAATCTCTTTCATGTCGATGAGGCCAAATAGTTTCATGCCGATATGGTACGTTCCTTCGGTTGTACCATACATGGAAATTGGAGTTGCCGACTGAATGTTTACTTTCCCATCCGGAATGTTGGAAGTACTTTCAAGAACAACTTCTGCACAATCACTTTCAAACGTAATTCCCGGCGGCAGTCGTATTTCAAACACTTCTTCTTCGCTGATAACCAGATTGAAGTGATCCGGAATCGCAAAGCTGGTATAGATCCACAAGCTCATTATGATTCCTGCTGCTCCTAGGAATGTCCATGCAAACATTCGACAGGTTCGTCCCCTTTTTATCACGGCAAAACCTCCTTATCTTAAAGATTCTGCCCTGTTTTTCATGTCTTATACAACACGAAAGGAGAGGGCAATTGATTGCTCCTCTCCTAGTATGTGATCCTATGAATTTTTCAATCTGTCAGATTTTCGTTCCATTGCCAGTCGCTTCATCTCACGCGCATTCTCTCGAACTGCATCGGTAATTTCCGCGCCTCCGAGCAGTCTTGCAAGCTCTTCGATCTGCTCTTCTTTATTTAACTTATGTATCTTGGTAATCGTTTTTCTGTTTTCTACCATTTTTTTGATCTCGAAATGAGTATCTGCCATGGCAGCAATCTGCGGAAGATGGGTAATACATAAAACCTGATGTTTGTTTGCAATATAAGAAAGACGCTCGGATACTTTTTGGGCTGTACGTCCACTGATTCCTGTATCGATCTCATCGAAGATCAAGGTCGGGATATCATCCGTATCCGCAAGTACGGTCTTGATCGCCAGCATGATTCTGGAAAGTTCACCACCGGAAGCCACCTCTCCCAGCGGTCTTGGCGGAATGCTTCCCGGATTTGTAGAGATCAGGAATTCAACCTCATCAAAACCGGATGCACTGAAATGCTCCAGTTTTCTTACGTCGATCTTGAAATCTACGTGAAGGAAATTCAGATCCAGAAGTTCCTCGCGGATCCGTTCCTCTAAAACGGCTGCTGCTTTTTTTCTGGCTGCAGACAGCTGCTCGCAGAGTTTCTGCATGGTCTGTTCCTGAATGGCAAATGCTCTTCTCGCCTCTTCTGCCAGTTCATCGTAATGTTCCAGTTCTTCCAGACGTTTTTTCTTTTCTTCCAGACATTTTAAAACTGCCTCTTCGGAATTTCCGTATTTGACCATGAGACCGCGAATAAAGTCCAGACGTTCTTCCGTCTTTCTAAAGTCTTCCGCATCAAACTCCATCTCATCCATATAATCTGAAATAGAACGGCTTAAATCACTTAAAATACTTTCCACATCTGCCAGGCCGGAAGCAATATTCTGAAGTTCCTCATCATAAGCAACCACACTCTCTACTTCACGAAGGGCACGACTGATCTCATCGGTATCAATAGCTCTGTAAGCAGCCTGCATACTGTCCGCGATTTTCTGGCCATGGACAAATTTGCGATATCGTGCTGCCAGCTCCTCCTCTTCGCCCGGTCGGATGCCTGCGTTTTCGATCTCATCAACCTCGAATCTGGTAAAATCTGCCTCTCGTCTTCTTCCATCCTCATCAAGAGAAAAGCCTTCGAGGGCTGACTTTAAAGACAGATAGGTTTTGTATCCGTCATTCACTTGCATTTTCAGTTTTCCCGTTTCACCTTGGGAATATTCATCCAGAATTTCCAGATGTTTCTGCTTATGCAGAAGCGATTGATGATCATGCTGTCCGTGCATGTCCAGAAGCAGTCCTGTAACCGCACGAAGTCTGCCTGTTGTGACAGTTTCATCATTGATGCGGCTGGTGCTGCGTGTTTGTGTGATTTTTTTAGAAATGATAAGAAGCCCCTCTTCATCCGGAGCAATATCGAGAGCCGCCAATGCGTCTCTCTTTGCTTCATCATCCACAGAGAAGATGAGCTCCACAAAGGCGCTCTCTTCTCCCTGTCTGATCATATCTTTGGATGCTTTCGCACCAAGTGCCAGTCCAACAGAACCGATAATGATCGATTTTCCGGCACCGGTTTCACCTGTCAGTATGTTTAAGCCCTCGGCAAATTCCACTTCTGCTTTCTCGATCAAAGCCAGATTTTTTACATGTAAGCCAAGCAGCATATACTCACCTCTAATCCCCAATAATCTTTCTCAGTTTATCCATAAAGATAATGGTATCATCCACTGTGCGCATTGCACACATAATTGTATTGTCACCTGCGATACAGCCTACCATCTCATGGAATCCGATCACATCCAGTGCCTCGGCAGCTGCTCCTGCCATACCGGATACCGTCTTGATCACCAAAATATTCTGAGCCATATCCATGGAAACAAAACAATCTCTTAAAATACGAAGGTATTTTTCACTGAAGTCCTTCTGATTCTGCATCACGGAATAGCACTGACAGCCATTGTCTTTCTGCACCTTTGTGAGTTTCAGTTCACGAATGTCTCTGGAAACGGTTGCCTGTGTAACATGGTATCCTGCCTCTTTCAGATAGGAAGCCAGTTCTTCCTGGGTTTCAATCTGATACTTGCCGATCAGTTCCACGATCTTGCTGTGTCTGTCTACTTTCATGTCAACGATACCCCTTTCTTACGCTTCGTACATCTTATGTTTCAAAATATCAAGGAACGACTTGCTGTCCAGCTTTACAACTCTGGTCACCATGTCTGCCTTCTCAATTTCGTAATAATCTCCGCGATCCAGACTCACCTGTGTGTCACCGTCAAAGGATACCATGCGGTATCCGCGGCTCTTCATCGGGATTCGGATCCGGACTTTGCAATTTGGTCCAAGAAC
>JAFYOD010000259.1 GCA_017556515.1 Lachnospiraceae bacterium | reverse complement strand
TCCGTCTCCCTGCACCATGCAGAAAAACTCCCAGCCGTATCGCTCATAGAAACCGGTATGGTCTGTGATCAGATACAACGGGCTAATCCCATTCTTCTTCATATCGGTTACAACAACATTTAACATCTTGCCCGCAATCCCGTTTCCTCGATATTCCGGATCTGTATACACAGCACAAACATTCGGAGTCAGATCTTTTCTATCATGAAAATCATTTTCGATCACACCAAGTCCACTGATAATCTTGTCGCCATCCATGCACAGATACCAGCCAAGTTCTGTTTTTTCCTGTAAATATGCAGTCATACATTCCAAATATGCTTCCTTCGGTGCTTTCCATTTACTGCAAAACCAAGAAGCCGCCTGATCCATCCGAAATGGCTCTTCTCTTAATGTGATATATCTATAGTCATTCATAATTGTCCCTCACTCTCATATAATTATATCCATCATACTTTGTTCCCTCTACAAGTTCAATCTCATTTTTCGCGCAATACGCTCTTCCACTTTACAACTCTGCTATATTGCATTTATAATCTATATAAACACGTACCAGAAAGGAGTCTTTTCATGAGTTACATCGTAAGTGAAGAAACAAAAACAACCTTACAAAAACTTCTTACAATTCCGGAGGTCGCTGCCGGTTTTGATTTTATTAAACAAGATCAGAATGATTGCATCGCAGAACAGATCGAATTGACGCTGGTTGAATCCCCGACATTCCACGAAGAAAACAGAGCAGCTCTGTTTAAACAAAAATTTGAATCACTCGGTCTTACTAATGTTCATATTGACCGTGCAGGAAATGTAGTTGGAACCTTAAAGGGATCCGGAAATGGACCAACGGTTCTTGTCGAAGGACATTTGGATACCGTTTTCCCATTTAACTCTGTTCACGAAGTTATTACCAAAGATGGATACCTCCATGCTCCGGGTATCGGAGACGATACACGTGCACTTGCCATGATCCTTTCCGTGATTCGCGGAATCAAACATGCGAATGTAAAAACACTGGGAGATATTATTTTCGTCGGTACTACTCGCGAAGAAGGCATGGGTTCCCTTGGCGGAATGAAAGATTTTCTGGATGACAATGCAGATCTCATTGATGCATCCATCAGCATTGACGGAGCAAACATTGCAGATATCACCTACGAAGCAACCGGTTTTAAAACATATGAAGTAAACTTCTACGGTATCGGAGGTCATGCCTATGCGGCATTCGGAACCATGGCAAATGCACTTCACGCTGCTGCCAGAGCCGTTGCAAAGATTGCTGATTTCCAGGTAAGTGATGATCCTAAAACAACATTCTGCGTATCCAACTTCCATGCAGGAAACGATGCAGGCGTTCATGCAATTGTTCCGAAAGCAACGATCAAATTTAATTTCCGTTCTAACTCCGCAGAATTATTAAACGAGCTGGATGAACGTATTTTCAAAGCAATTCAGGAGGCCTGTGACGAAGAAACAGCCCGCTGGGGCAAAGATACCATCACATGGGACAGCAAAATCTACTGTGATGTTCCTGCCGGAACACAAGACCCGCACATTCCGATCGTAGAATCCGTTTACTCCGTCATTGAACATTTAGGTATTAAACCGAATTTCTTACAGGGCGGTTCCACAAACTGCAACATGGCAATCGACAAAGGAATCCCTGCAATCTGTATTGGCCGCGGATATTATCCGGAAGGTACTCCGGTTCAGACCTTTGTTCACAATCTCAATGAAAAATACCCAATCGATGGTGCTTATAAAGGAGTTCAGGAAACGTATTTGATGGCTCTTCTTTGCGCCGGTGTAGAAGGCGTTGAATCCATTATCAAAAAATAAAAAGAGCGTCGGTCCGAAGGTTCTTTCGGTGCCGGCGCTTTTCTTTATAATACGATAGTCTCATTTTCCTCACAAATGGTTGTCAGAACTCCATCTGCAATTTGATGGGCACGCCCATACAATCTTGTTTCTCCGTTCATGATCCGGATATAACTTCCATCCTCCAGTGCAATAAACGAATTTCCATAGCTGTCTCCATAAGTAATATCCTCAAACAAACGTTTTCCATCCAGGGTAAAATGCTTCACCATCTGATAATGTGGAAGCACTTGAACATTCGTCAGACCCAGCCCGCGAAGATAACGAGTATAATTCGGATCAACAGACTCTCCCGGAAGTTCCGGCTGTGCATATACCACTTCTGCACTGTTCATGGTTCCTGCACTGACTCCCAAGATAATGCCTCGGTAATCTTGAAGTTTCTCACGCAAATGGATCAGCTCAAAAAAATGATTTTCTGTCGGCACATGACCACCGCCCAGCATGATGATATCGTACTGATTTAACTCTTCTGCACTGATATCATGGCTTCGGTAATCCCAAAGATCAAATCTGGTTACCGGGATATTTCCGTTCCGAAATGCCTGCTCGAAAAAGTCACGCATCTCATCATTTCCTTCAAAGGAATCCGGCGCTGCTGCGATGATCAGCCCATGCATCTCTTCTTTCCAAAACTGGCGAAGATTCTCGACAAATCCATTTTTCTCATCCAATAACTTATCATAATTCGGTACATCCAGAGGTCCACTTGGACT
>JAFYOD010000031.1 GCA_017556515.1 Lachnospiraceae bacterium | reverse complement strand
GATCAGATCGTTTCCATCATTGACTAACTTCTCAGCGATTGTCATACAGTTTACCTGTTCGCCGGATGCGTTCTGCTGATCTGCTTCATATTTGATACCTGCATCGTCGAGAGCTGCAAAGAAACCTTCATTGGATGCATCAAGAGCTGAATGCTGTACAAGCTGAAGAACACCGATCTTATATGTCTCGCCCTCTGCTGCGGCTGCTGTTGTATCAGCTGTTGCAGTTGTCTCTGCTGCGACTGTTGTTGCTTCTGCTGTAGCGGCTGCTGTTGTTTCGGCCGGTTTGGAAGAACAACCAGTCATAGAGAGTGCCATGGCACCTGCCAGGATCAGAGATGTGAGTTTCATAGTTTTTTTCATAATAGAAGTCTCCTATTCTATAATTTATTATCGGATGTGTTTGACACATTCATTGTTCCTTGAACAAGACCGATTGTACCACTAATTCGCTATTGCGTCAATACCAAAAAACTTTAAACTTTTAAACTTTTATGCATTAAAGTTATTGTATTATTATCAATTTTACTGAATCCAGTTTACCAAGAATCCCATGGTGATCGTTGATAAAAGTGTCACGCTGGTAAATCCTGCAATGACCATTCGCGTAGCGATTTCTTTATTTAAGACTTCTGCTTCTTTTGGATCTGTTACCAGCAATCCGATGATATCTTGAGCAATCATCATATTTAACGGAAAGCCAACCATAACATTCAGACAGATCGCATAACTCATCTCCTTGCTAAATCCAAACTTTCTTCCAAAAAGCATAGAATTAACAGTGATCACTAAAACCTCCACCGTTAAAATGCATGCAACCGGTAATAGCATTTTTATAAATGACTCCGGTGTGGAGGATGAAAATCCTTCCAGTACCATGGTCATCATCATGAGCATCAACATACCATTGCTTTTTGTCTGATCCATAATATTCTTATACAGAAAACCGATCTGTGTAAGAAGCATACCTAAGATCAGACAAAACACATATCGAGACACCCCGGTTACCATTTCCAAACGACTGGCGATCCATGCAGCCACAAAGAAACGGCAGATTGCTGTAAAGGTAGACTCGATCCGAATCCCGGATTCTTCCGGAAATAAAGATTCTCCAGAATTCGGTAAACACTCGTCTATCAATTGGATTCCTTCTTTTTTCCGTCGATTCACTTCTTTCTTTACTACAAAGGATGCCAATGGGCACGATACCAATCCTTTTACGGATACGATCATGGCGGATAATAATACGACCTGATCATATCCCAATGATCTGGCACGCTCCTGGACCATGATCGCTACAGAAGCACCGCCCGGCAATGATCCAAGTGCAATGTTTCGATCAAAAAGCAGACTGATCACAAATATCATAACAGCCACCTGAAGGAAATAGGAAATTGCTGCCAAAGCAACCACCTTCCAGTTATCCAATAGCTCTTTTGGATTTGTTGAAGCTCCCATATTTAAGATCACAAACATCATCGCAATACTTGTCATGGTTGTGATCCCTGAAGTTTTCACCAATGTATTGGGAACAATCCCGCTCCAGACTGCACACATATACAACAATGCCGACACTAAAATTGCAGGAATCGCTGCCTTCATTTTCTTAGAAACGATTTCTCCTGCCAGCATTATCAGAAGAACGATCATACCACACTGGATCATATCAAATTCGAACATAATACCCTCCGTTTTTTGATATTGTAAAAAAGAACATCCGGATTACCAGATGTTCTTAAGATTGTATACACGATTTGCAGTTGTATAAAACACCTGATCCCAATGCTCTTCCGGGATCAGCCATTTGGTCAACTCGATATAATCGCTGTAATTTGCCAGTGGCCAATCCGTACCAAACATCACCTTATCATAATTATCACAATAAGCGATCCAGGTTTTTACCTGTTCCAAATACAAACGCTGTTTTTTCATTAATGCCGGAAGATCCACCTTTCCAACTAATAAGCCAGAAAGATCGGTTGCCACATTTTCATTTTTATCTAATACTGCCGCAGCATCCATCAGCCATGGATTGCCAAAATGACACATTACAAACTGAACATCCTTATGTCGCACAGCTGCTTCATCCATGGTAAGCGGATGACTGTACTTTAAGTATGCATTGGATCCTGCCGTCTGTCCCATATGTACTGCCACCGGCTTTTTGTATTCCTTGGCAAGCTCATAGACCGGTTCATATGCCTCATCAGTAATATAGAGTTTATTATAGCCCGGATATAGCTTGATACCGACACATTCCTCTCTCTTCAGATTCGTTTCG
>JAFYOD010000258.1 GCA_017556515.1 Lachnospiraceae bacterium | reverse complement strand
CTGACATGGTTATTTGAGAGAGAGCCGGGCAGCTGCCGTGCATCCTTTAAGGTGGCTGACAAGAGACTCATGTCTGCTCCGGCGGAAAATGTAAGCTGGTTAAACTCCAATAAATTAGAGGAACTGGCTCCGGTTGAGGGACTTCCGTTCTGGTTAGAACAGAAGATCGCAGAGGGTAAAGTGCGTGCGGTAAACATGTCCCATCCGCAGTTTGAAGAAATTCTCGTGGAAGAACCGAAAAAAGGTAAAAAACGTGTGAACATCCTTGCTATCGGAGACGTTGGAAGCATGCTGCTGACAGGTCTGCACCTTCTAGGTGGTGATGTGGTAGAATCCATCGGTATCTGTGACCTGGAAGAAAAGGTAACAGCTCGCTGGGAGTTTGAAGAAAACCAGATCGCATATCCGTGGGATTACGATGCGCTTCCGGAAGTTCATGTGGTAAAACCGGAAGAACTGTTCGACTGTGACGTGTTCGTATTCGTAGCGTCCAAGGGAATTCCGCCGGTAGGCAGCGGTATCAAAGACGTTCGTATGTACCAGTTTGAAAATAACTCCAAGATCATCGGCCACTATGCAAAAATGGCTCGTGAGAAGAACTTCAAAGGTCTCTTCTGTGCAGTTTCCGACCCGGTTGATCCGCTTGCAAAGACTGCATTCTTAGAGAGTAATAAAAATGAAAAAGGCGAGTTAGACTACAAGGGACTTCGTCCGGAGCAGATCCAGGGATTCGGTCTCGGTGTTATGAATGCGAGAGCGGCTTATTATGCAAAGAGAGATCCGCGTTTCACACAGTTCCTGACAGAAGGCCGTTCCTTCGGACCGCACGGACAGGATCTGGTTGTGGCAGACTCCATCGAAAATTACAACGATGAGATTTCCAAAGAACTGACACAGCTGACTGTAACAGCTAACCTGCATATGCGTGCGATTGGTTATAAACCATTCGTTGCACCGGCATTTTCTTCCGGAGCGATTTCCATCTTAATGTGTCTCCGCGGTCAGTGGCACTGTGGTTCTGTATTCATGGGCGGCATTTATATGGGCGTTAAGAACCGTTACACAGTAAATGGTCTTGAGACAGAGATCCTTCCGCTTCCGGAAGCACTGTATGAAAGAATTGTATTCGCTGAGGAAAATCTTAAAAAGATCATCTAAATTTCATTTTGAAAGGAAGCGATCCAATGAGTGATAACAAATTGATCGTCATTTATCCGCAGAAACGCGGAAAAGTGGGCAGAGAGAGAATGGATCAGATCCTTGGCGAGGCGCTGAAAGAGTTTGATGCGGAAATTTACGAGGACATGCGTACCTTGTGGGAGGACCCGCTGGAGACATGTCCGAGTGAATTTTTCCGAAATAAAAAGATCATTTTTGCCATCCCTCTCGGTAAAAACGGTGTCAACCGCGGATACTATGAGGTGCTTGCATGGCTGCGTACGGGAAAACAGGTACTGGAGGGATCTGTTGCAGGATTTTTAATTGATGCAGACAGTGAATTGTTCACAAAGGCAGCAGCGAGAGAACTGGCAGTGGCTGCCAACGAGGCAGGCTGTGCATTCCCTGGCCGTCCACTGGTAGAAGGTACGGAATCTCTCGACAATTACATTGTTCAGGCAGCAAATATGAATACTGACAAAATGGGCGCATATATTAAGAGTGCGCGCATCCTGGCGGAGCAGTTGCTGGAGTTCTGCTGGGAAAAGAGAGAGCATCCGCACCTTCTGGTGCTGCATGCATCCAACCATAAAACGTCCAATACCATGCAGATCTGGAATGAAGTCCGTGCAAAAATCGAAGATCAGATAGAGATTCGCGAGGTGAACCTGAGAAACGGTACTTTGGAAGACTGTGCCGGCTGTCCGTTTAAGATGTGTCTGCACTTTGGTGAGCGCGGACAGTGCTTTTACGGAGGAGCGATCCAGGATGAGGTGTATCCGGGCGTAAAATGGGCTGACGGTATCCTGATGCTCTGTCCGAACTACAACGATGCTCTTTCTGCCAACATGACAGCGTTCATTAACCGTCTGACAGCCTTGTTCCGGACACAGAGATTTTACGATAAGGCGATGTTTGCGATCATTGTTTCGGGTTATTCCGGAAGTGATCTGATCGCAGGCCAGCTGGTAACGGCATTAAATATGAATAAGACATTTTATATGCCGGGCAACTTCTGTATGATGGAAACCGGCAATGCTCCGGGGTCTGCAATGCAGTCCGAAGGGATCCATGAACGCATAAATAGTTTTGCAAGTCAAATAATTTCTACTTTAAAGTGCTAAATTATTAATTTTATAAACAAAAGTCTGTGATAAAATTAAAAAAATAATGAAATGTCTGAATTGTTTATCTTGAAATCGAATTAGCATTGTAGTATAATGACGTTGTATCTGGAAAAAAACAATTTTTCCAGAAGTATAATCAAGGAGGAAAGTATTATGAAGAAGAATATTTCCAGATTAACAGCAGCTGCACTTGGCGCAGCAATGTTATTAACAGCATGTGGCGGCGGCAGCACAACAGCAGCTACAACAGCAGCACCGAAGGCAGATGCTCCGGCAGCAACAGAGGCAGCGGCAGCAGCTCCGAGCGGTGACGTAGCAAAATTAACAATGGGTACAGGTGGTACAACAGGTACATACTACGCATTCGGTGGCGTTATCGCTAACGTTATCAACGGCAAAGACGTTGGTATCAACATCAACGTACAGTCCACAGGTGCTTCCAAAGCAAACATCTACCTCGTAAACGACGGTGAGGCAGACCTCGCTATCGTACAGAACGACGTTATGGACTATGGTTACAAGGGAACAGACCTTTTCGCATCCGAAGGCGCTGCTGATCAGTTCAACACAGTTGCAGCT
>JAFYOD010000257.1 GCA_017556515.1 Lachnospiraceae bacterium | reverse complement strand
TATAACAACGCCAGTCACATACTGTCATACCTCTTGTATACTCGCCTTTTGTCTCTACTGTCACATGAGTCTTGATGCTCTTTGTGATAATAGAATCGTCGATCCACCAACCAACTGTTACCGCATCCGGCATAGTTGCTGTACCTAATACTCCTGCATAGAAGCCAAGAATCTCGGAACAGAACTCAGCAACCGGACCACCAATCTCTTTCATCTTATCGGCATGTTCCTGACCAAGCGGATTCTGTCTGGTTGTATTTAAACCAACCATCTTGATCGGAATACCGGATTCAAAAACGATCTTCGCAGCTTCCGGATCAGCATAAATGTTAAACTCTGCTGTCGGAGTCGCATTTCCTACCATTGCAGAACCACCCATGATAAGAATCTCCGGGATTCTCTCTTTGAGTTTCGGCTGTTTCAGAATTGCCTGCGCCACGTTTGTAAGCGGACCTAATGTGATCAGAGAAATATCGTCATGAGCCATAAATGTATCAATCAGATAATCTACACCATGCTGTTTTTCAAGCTGTTTCTTCGGCTCTTCGATCTCGAGAGAACCAAGACCGCCTTTACCATGGATCGATGTTGCACGTTCCACTTTGTTCAGCATCGGTAATGCGTAGCCTGCGTATACCGGAATATCCGTTCTCTTAGTGAGCTCTGTGATATATCTGGCATTACGCTGTGTATTATCTAATCCTGCATTGCCTCCAACCGCTACAATACCTTTTACATCCAGAAAGCGGATACACAGTAAGAGCGCAAAAGAATCATCAACGCCAGGATCACAGTCAATAATGACTTTTTTCTTTAAATCCATAAAGAACTACCTCGAATTAGTGACCACCCTTAGCAACTTTTCTTGCTTTGTTTGTACGGATAATACCGATCACAACTACTGCAAGCATTGTGGATGCGTACGGGATCATCTCAATAAACTCGGACGGGAAGCTGGAGCCACTCTTAAGAGATGTAGCAAGAGCATCTGTAAATCCGAAGAATACAGCTACGATACCAGCACCTGCCGGGTTAGCAGATGCGATGTTACTTGCGGAAAGACCGATGTAACCACGACCGTTGATCATACCCTTCATGAAGAAGCTTACCCAACCCATGGACATGAATGCGCCTGCAAGACCGCAAAGTACGCCGGAGAGAAGGAAAGAGATATAACCAATGTTCTTAACGCTGATACCTACAGAAGATGCTGCTGTCGGGTTCTCACCTACTGCTCTTAAACGAAGACCAAGTCTTGTTCTCTTAAGGAAGAACCAAACTGCCCAAATGCTGAAGAATGCAACGTATGTTAATAAGTTGTGGCCGGAGATCATCGGGCCGATTACCGGGATCTTATCGATTACCGGGATTGTGATAGACGGAATTGTGTATGCTCTGATCGCAGCGGAAGTTGTTGCCTTCTCACCTGTTAACAGATACATTGCAAATACTGTACCACCTGCTGCTGCAAGGTTTGTAGCGATACATGTAAGGTACAGGTCTGTTTTACCGGAGATACTTGCGAATGCGATAACACCGCCGGTAATAACACCAAATAAGATAGCTGCTGCTAAACCGATCCATAAGTTTCCTGTCATACCGGAAACTACAACACCTGCAAGTGCAGCCACAAGCATCATACCCTCTAAAGCCATGTTCATCATACCAGCTTTAGCACTGATAACTGCTGCAAGACCTGCATAGATCAGAGGGGTTGATAAACGTAATACTGAGAAACCAAAGTTTCCAATCCATTCCAGTGTAAACATACAATCTCTCCTCTCTTATGCTGTCTTCTGAGCTGCTTTTTCTTTCGCAGCCAGTTCCTCTGCAGCAGCCTTGTAGATGAGTTTCTTCTTGAAGCCACCCATGAATTCATCAGCCGCTACCATAAGGATAACGATACCCTGAATGATAGTAATGAACTCGATCGGGATATCACCCTTGGAGTTAACTACGTCAGCACCGATACGGATATAAGCGAGAAGGAGTGCTGCTACCGGAACAAGGAGCGGGTTCTTTCTTGCAAGAACGGCTACCATAAGACCGTCAAAACCATGCTGTGTACTAGCTGTCCACTGGAAACGGTCATAGTTACCAAGGATCTCAACTGTACCACCCATACCTGCGATCGCACCACCAACAAGCTGAGCACCGATGATTGTACCCATCATGTTGATACCGGAAGCTTTCGCGAACTGCGGGTTGTTACCTACTACACGCATCTTGTAACCGAATACCATCTTATAGAACAGAAGTGCTACAAGGATTACTGCGATCACTGCAACAAAGATACCTGCCTGAACTCTCATCTTGCCAAATACAGCCGGGAACTTGATCACTTCCGGAAGCGGTAAGGAACCAAGGAAACCGATTGTATTATCTCTCATCTTGTATTTTAAGAGATAGATCGCAAGGAATACAAGGATATTGTTGAGCATAAGGGATGCTACTACGATATTCGCTTTGAATTTTGCTTCCATAATAGCCGGGATACCGGAGATGATGGCACCAACGCCAGCACCAACTACGAACAGAACTGCGATCGCGATCGGAGCCGGAAGGGAGTTGCCAAGTTTCAGAGCTACCATGGAGATCACACAACCTGAGATCATGAAGATACCTTCACCGGACAGGTTGAACTTGTTTACCGCATACATGAAACACATACAAAGGCCTGTGAATGTAAACGGGATAGCAAGGTTGATAATACTACCGATACGTCTCGGAGAAGAGAACGGTCCTAATACGAACTGCTGGATAATATAAACAGGATCATCACTGATAACAAACAGAGTGATCAGGGCAACTGCATACGCAATCGCTACCGCCGTAACGATACGAACCAATTCGACGGTAAATTCTACTTTACTGGTTCTATTCATAACAGACCCTCCATTTCCTTTTCTGTCATTGTCTTCAGACCGAGCATGTACTCACCAAGCTCTGCCTCAGATACTTCACTGGCTTTCGGGAATACTGCAACGATCTTACCTTTACGCATTACGAAAAGTTTATCGGAGCATCCAAGAACCTCGTTTAAGTCAGCGGAAATAAGGAGAGTTGCTGTTCCTTCTTCTCTGGACTTTCTTACGATCGCTTTTCTGATAAGCTCAGCAGCACCAACGTCGATACCACGTGTCGGCTGGTTCGCGATGATAAAGTTACCGCCTGTTGTAAATTCACGAGCAACTACTACTTTCTGGATGTTACCACCAGAGAGGTAACGAACTGCCTGTTTCTTGTTATCACAAGCAATCTGGTATTCTTTAATATACTCATCAGCAATATTCTCAATATATTTCTTATTGATGAACATGCCTTTCTTGTAACCCGGTTTGAAGTAACGGTCGGAGATGATGTTGTCACAGATGGACATATCACCAGCAGCACCGTGGATCATACGGTCTTCCGGGATCAGGGACATACCCTGCTGACGGATCTCAAATACGGATTTGCCTTCGATGGACTGACCATTGAGTTCAACAGTACCGGAAGCAAAACCATCCATACCGGAAAGTACGTCGGAAAGTTCACTCTGGCCGTTACCCTCAACACCTGCGATACCGATAACTTCACCGGCTCTGATATTGAAGGAAAGACCATCCAGAACTCTCTTACCGTCTGCGTTGATCTTTACAAGATCTCTAACCTTAACGATCGGATCGCCCGGTGTCGGATCTTCTTTTTCGAACTGTAATACTACGTCACGACCTACCATGAGACGGGAGATATCTGCCTCACTCATATCAGAAAGATCATAGCTGCCTAAGCAGTGACCACGACGAAGTACTGTGATTCTGGAACAGATTCTCTTAACCTCTTCCAGCTTATGAGAAATGAAGATGAAAGAATGTCCGTCATCACGGAGACGAAGAAGCTGTTCGAAGAGCTCGTCTGTCTCCTGCGGTGTTAATACCGCTGTCGGCTCGTCCATGATGATGATCTTTGCACCCTTGATGAGTACTTTCATGATCTCAACTTTCTGTTTCTGACCTACGGACAGATCACAGATACGTGCTAACGGATCCACATGGAAGTTGTATTTCTCAGATACTTCTCTTGTCATCTCAACAGCCTTGTCGAAATCGAAGAGACCATTCTTCATCGGCTCGATACCGAGAAGTACGTTTTCTGCTACTGTTAAAGACGGAACCTGCATGAAGTGCTGGTGAACCATACCAATACCTTTGCCGATCGCATCCAGTGTGTTCTTAATGTTCGCATCTTCACCGTTCAGAAGCACTCTGCCTGTCTGCGGCTTCTCAAGACCGAAAAGAACCTTCATAAGAGTTGTCTTACCAGCACCGTTCTCGCCTGCAAGAGCAAGAATCTCACCCTCGTGAAGCCAGAATGTAACATCTTTGTTGGCAACAAAACCATTATCATAGATCTTGGTAATGTTTTCCATTCTAAGAATTTCCTTGGCCATACCTTTTCCTCCTACCTATACGATATCAGCAGGATTAACAAGTTAATCCTGCTGACTCAAAATCATTCTCTCAAACAATCCAGTTAATTACGGAGCTACTGCACCAAGGAATGCCTGGTATTCAGCCTCGTCTGCAAAGTCGAAGTAAGATTTAACTGTCATCTCACCAGCAATAACTTTTGCCTGAGCTGCAGCCATCTTCTCTCTAACCTCTGCCGGAACGTTTGCCTGGAAGAACTCGTTGTCTACGTAACCAACAGCACCCTCTTTTAAGCCGAGTGTTGTAACTTTCTTCCACTGAGCCTCACCAGCTTCTTCGCTGTGGAAGAAGGAAATAAGGGAGTTACCAACTTCTTTAAGCATGGATGTTACGATAACGTCTGCGATCTCCGGGTTCTCGGAATCTTTGTAGTATGCATACTGGTCGGAGTCAACACCGATTGCCCATGCACCTTCGATTTCCTGACATGCCTCGAAGAGACCTGCACCGGAACCACCAGCTACCTGGTAGAATACGTCAGCTTTCTTATCTCTTGCCTGGCTTAAGCAAAGCTCTTTCATCTTAGCCGGCTCTGTCCAGGAACCTACTGTACCTTTGATAACTTTGATTTCCGGATTGAAATCAACAGCACCCTGTACGAAACCTGTTACGAAGTCCTCGATAACCGGGTTGTCCATACCTACGTTAACAGCGATAACGCCTGTCTGAGAAAGACCAGCTGCCATCTGACCTACCATGTAGGAACCTTCGTTCTGAGCGTAAAGGATGTAAGCTACGTTCTCCGGAATAAGCTCCTCATCAAGGGAGTCATCGTAGATAACGAACTTGTTGTCCGGATACTCTTTGGAGAGTTTTAACATGATATCTGTGAATGTAGAACCGCCTACTACATAGTGGTAACCTTCATCAAGAACATCAAGGATAGCATCTTCCCATTTATCGGATTTTGTTGCATCACCAACTTCGATTGTCTTAGCATCCCAGCCTTCTTCTCTTAAAACCTTCATACCTGCTTCTGCAGAGTCGGAGAAGGACTTGTCACCAAGCTGACCAACAACGTGTGCGATAGTTTTATCAAGATCACCTGTTGTCTCTGCCTTAGCTGCCTCTGTTGCCTTTGCTTCTTCTTTTGCTGCTGCTGTTGTAGCTGCTGTCTCGCCACCGCCACATGCTGTGAGGGAAAGTGCCATTGCACCTGCAAGAGCTACGCTTACTAATTTTTTAAGTTTCATATTTCTCCTCCTTAAAATTTTATAATGAAACTAATCCCCCTTTGAGGATTCGCTTACGCGCACTTTTATAAAACACTTACTAAAACATTATACCACACTTTTTTCTAATGTGTTAGGTTTTTTATCCATTTTCCACCGAAAATTCTCAAAAACGCCACAATTGCCTCTATCGCGATATTTAACTTGATGATCGACACCACCACATATGGCGATGCATCGAAGAAAAAGGCACTTGCAAATGCCAGAGGAATGGTAAACATCCACATGGAAAAGATGTCGCAGATCAAACCGATCTTTCCGTCACCGCCGGCACGGAGCACTGCGATCATTCCCATCATCTCCACACCCGAGAATGGCCATATTGCTGCGAAGATCAGCATAAATATCTTTGCATGCGTCACAGCTTCCGGAGTCAGAGTATAGATTCCGACAAAAGAGTTACCGAAAAGCAATGTGATCAGAGCCATCAGACCACCGCCGCAAACACCGATCAGAACCATGCCATATGCTTCCTGCTGGATCTTACGATGACTTTTTCCGGATCCGATCGTCTTACCCATCACAACAGAACCGGCATGAAGGAAACCATTCATTACACTGCTCTGCAGCTGATAGAACACGTTAGCCACATTGTAACCGGATACGATTGAAGTTCCCATCTGTCCTGTAAGTGAGCTTCCCGCAGTTGTACCGGTCGCCCAGATCAATTCATGAGCGATCAACGGAGTACTGATCATCCAGAAATCTTTACTGAGACGGCTGTCCTTTCGTTTCAGATCGCCGATTGTCATCCGGATCTTTGTCTCTTTCTTTAATACAAAATGACTCAAGATCAAAAGTTCCACTACCCTTGCGATCACTGCACCAAGTGCGGCACCCTGAATGCCAAGTTCCGGCATACCGAATTTACCAAAGATCAAACAATAATCTAAAAATACATTTAAAGGATAAGAAATGACATTTGTCGAAAAAGATACTGTCATCTCCTCAATACCTCTGCACCACGCGAACATCAATGTACTGACTGAACAGATCGGATACATACATGCCGCGATCCTAAGATAGGAAGCTCCGATCCGGATCAATTCCGGGTCGCTGCTGTAAATCCTCAGAAGTTTGTCCGGCCATATCATAACCACCAATGCAAAGATCAATCCAAATATAACTGCACATCGTACACCGATCGCCAAAAGATTTTTAATCGCTTCTTTATCCTTTTTTCCCCAGTACTGTGCCACAAGAACACAACATCCGCCCGCAAATCCATTGCAAACGGCATAAAAGATAAAGAATATCTGCTGAGCCTGAGAAACAGCGCTCATCTGGATCTGGTCGATCTGACCCAGCATAATACTGTCTAATGTATCGACGCTGACACGCAGTAACTGCTGTAAGATTACAGGCAGTGCTAGTACTAAAACGTTTAAATAAAACTGTTTCGACAGAACAATTCCTGTCTTTTCTCTTTTTACATTTATCATCATCTATACTTAATTTTCCAATATTTACGTCATAATTTCTTATCGTAAACACTATATCTTATGTTAAAAGAATACAACTTAGTTAGGAAATTGTCAATATTATTGTTCATATGCACTATACCAAAGGCGACAATTCCCCTCCCCATAATAAACAAAAAATCCAGGAACTTCTTCCTGGATTTTCAGCTGGGCTACAAGGATTCGAACCTTGAGATGACGGAGTCAGAGTCCGTTGCCTTACCGTTTGGCGATAGCCCATTATTTGATTGTGACATCGATTATCGGTTATTAAGATAACCTAGCTGGGCTACAAGGATTCGAACCTTGAGATGACGGAGTCAGAGTCCGTTGCCTTACCGTTTGGCGATAGCCCATTGCTTGGAACGAATGTCATTATATATCATCCGCTCCATTTCGTCAATAGTTATTTTCAAATTTTTTCAAAAAATTTTGAAACTTTTTTCAATTGCTTTTTTTGCCCTTTTGAGGAAGCAGTGTTACAAGCAAAGATGCCATAACAAGGCAGCCACCAAGGATCAGGTTTCGTGTCACGGCCTCGCACAGGATCAGTACTGAGGCGATCACAGTCACTAGCGGTTCTAATGTCGACACCAGAGAGGCGATCGTAGGTCCGGTCTTTTCCATTCCTGTTAAAAAGCTCCAGAATGAACCGACCGTCGATACCAGAGCGATCAGGATCACTGCCGCAAATCCAACCGGTTCTTTCGGCGGCTCAAACCCGGATAACAACACGGTCACTCCGTACACTACTGCTGCACCAAACATAATAAATGCTGCAGACTGTGTTCCCATGCCCGGTCTGACTACCCGAGAACTGACCAGAATATATACTGCATAAAGTACCGCTGATAAAATTGCAAGAACAAGGCCGATCACATCTGTGTCGAACTCTCCTCCAATGATAACAAATGCACCAAGCAAAGCAAAACAAAGGGAGATCAGCTTACCGGTTGTGATTTTCTCTTTAAAGAGCAATGCGGATCCCAGCATTACCATAGCCGGATATGTATATAGCAATAACGATACTGTTCCGGATGAAGCATAATTTAATGCCACAAAATAACAAAATGACTGTCCTGCATATCCCATGGAACCCAGCAAAAAAAATGCGATCATTTCTTTTTTGGAAGGTAATGGCACTTTTTTAAGATACATGATCAGAAACATAACCAGTGTCGCTGTTGCGAATCTTAAAAACAGCAATGTATAAGTACTTGTTCCGGCTGCATACGCAAGCTTTGCAAAAATCGGCAGAAAACCATAACAGAACGCTGAAACAGCTACCAGAAAAATCCCGCCAAGTTTATTGGAGTCATTCATATCTCTTTCACCTTTATTTTTCATATTCAACATTCACCAGAAATAATCCTTCCGGCGGTGCTGTTATACCTGCCGCCTCACGGTTCATCGCATTCAGGATCATCTTCATCTCTCCCGGCTTTCTCATTCCAAGACCAACCTCTAATAAGGTTCCCGTAAGAATGCGAACCATATTATATAAAAAGCCGTTTCCTGTGTATACAAAAGTCACTTTGCTTCCATCCTCGATGATCTCGATTGAATCCAGACGGCGTACCGTACTTTTCTTCATTTTTTTGTTCGAACAGAAACTCTTGAAATCATGTTCTCCGATCAATTCCGCTGCCGCTTTACGCATTGTGTTTACATCCAGCGTTTTACCCAGTCCGTATACATATTTTCTGTCAAATACAGACTTACGTGCTGCCGTCTCTACTGTATAAGAATATGTTTTTGTCACTGCATTTAAACGGCTGTGAAAACGCTCCGGCATCTCTTCCGCTACTAATACACGGATATCATCCGGAAGATAACGATTCAGATACTGTTTTGCTTCATCCGCTGTTTGACAGATTTTTGTATGAATATGGAAATTGGCAACCTGTCCTCTGGCATGAACGCCTGCGTCTGTTCGTCCGGAACCGTGAATCTCTATTTCCTCTCCGCTCCACTTCTTCAAGATTCCTTCAATCTTTCCCTGGATCGTGTTATCTGTATTTCCTTGTTTCTGCCATCCGTCATATCTGGAACCGTCATATTCCAGTACAATTTTGATGTTCTTCTTCATAAATATTCACTCCCGCTCAATTGCAAATCCAAAAATCCCCGGCAGGCATGTTTCCATCACCTTCCGGGGATCATAAATTCATTTTCTGCCGCAGACAGTATAACGAATTTCCGTTACTCTGTCAATTCAGATGTACAATGCGGACATCTTGTTGCTTTGATGCTGATTGTGGACTGGCAGAATGGGCAAGTCTTTTCTGTCGGCTCTGCCGGAGCAGCCGGAGCCGGAGCCTCTGCCGGTTTCTCCGCTGCTGTACGAAGCTTATTAATACCTCTTACCATCATAAAGATCACAAATGCAAGGATTACAAAGTTGATCACCTGTGTAACAAACTGTCCATAAGCGATAACAGAAGTTGCTGCCTTTGCATCTTCCAAAGTCGCATATGTATTTCCGTCCAGAGCAATGAACATATTTGCAAAATCCACTTTACCTGTAAACATACTTACCACCGGCATGATCAGGTCATTTACTACAGAATTCACAATATCCTTGAATGCTGCACCAATGATCATACCAACTGCCATATCAAGCATATTGCCCTGAACGGCAAATTTCTTGAAATCGTCCATTAATTTACTCATAACTAATTTTCTCCTGTGTGTTTTAATTTTTGTCTTTCTTATTCGTAGATCGGATATTTCTCACAGATCTTTGTTACTGCTGCACGTATCTCGTCTGCCTTATTCTCAAAGTCTGTTGCTGTCAGCCAGATCAGATGCGCGATCTCAGCCATATCGCTCTCTACAAGACCTCTGGATGTGATCGCCGGAGTACCGATACGTACACCGGATGTCACGAACGGACTTCTCGGATCATTCGGAACGGTGTTCTTATTTAATGTGATATAAACTTCGTCACAACGATTCTGAAGTTCCTTACCGGAGATCTCCATGCCGCGAAGATCTACTAACATCAGGTGGTTGTCTGTGCCGCCTGTCAGAACCTTAAATCCTTCCCTTTCAAGCGCTGCTGCCAGAGCTTTCGCATTTTTCACAACCTGCTCCTGATATGTCTTAAATTCCGGTTTCAGAGCTTCACCAAAGCAAACTGCCTTTGCTGCGATCACGTGCTCAAGCGGACCACCCTGAGTTCCCGGGAAGATCGCTTTGTTGAAATTGAACTTGTCTGCTGCCTCCTTATTGGCAAGGATCATACCGCCGCGCGGTCCTCTCAGTGTTTTATGAGTTGTAGTTGTTACCACATCTGCATATGGGAACGGGCTCGGATGTACACCTGCTGCCACAAGACCTGCAATATGCGCGATATCCACCATAAGATTTGCACCGCATTTATCACAGATTTCACGGAAGCGTTTAAAATCGATTTCACGGGCATATGCGCTGGCACCTGCCACGATCAGTTTCGGTTTACACTCGATCGCTTTTCTTTCCAACTCTTCATAATCAATATATCCGTCTTCGTTTACACCATACGGTACGATATTGAAATAACGGCCGGAGAAATTCACCGGGCTGCCATGGGATAAATGTCCGCCATGATCCAGGTTCATACCCATAACGGTATCCCCAGCCTCTAAC
>JAFYOD010000256.1 GCA_017556515.1 Lachnospiraceae bacterium | reverse complement strand
CGTCATTTCTCCGTTTTTGAAATAAATATTGAGTTCAGCAGATTCAACCATCGTTCTCTCCCTCCAGCATCTCTATTGTCATTTGTTCCTCCGTTCCCGGTGCGAGCGGTTTTTGCTTGGTTCGGCTGAAAGTAATCTGATCCATCGGTTCCTCGCTCTGATAGTAAGACAATAAGATCTGCCGCTTGGTATCATTACCCTTCATCAGAATGTTGGGATTAACCAACCAAACTCCGTTTTGAACTTTCTTGATGAAGTTATTTTCCTGCAGCTTTTTCATGATTGTTGCTATGGTTTGTCTGCAAACACCAACGTCCTTAGCTATTTTTGCATAAGTGCCTATAAACGTATTGTTGGCTTGCTGAGTGTTTTCGACTATGTAAATAAAAACGTCAAGCTGCTTGCTATCAATGATACCGAGAACAGTTAAGAAGTCCATCAGGTAGCATTTCCAGAAGTTTTTAGTACCGTATGTACGTTTTGAAATCTGATCTACCCAAATACTTTCACCAGTATCGGCGTCTATGTAATGCTTCTTTTGTTGCCCTACAAGTGTTTGGGTCTGACTTATGTATTCTAAACTCTTATCATATTCTGCCATATCGCTTTATTCTCCTTTAGTGTTTAGTCTAATCTCATTTAACATAATAGTTTACTTATCATACCAAAATGTTAATTTTAATTAGATTATATAGTCTATTTGAAATATTGTCAAGTAGTCTAATGAAAATTAACACGTTAGTCTGCAAGACCAGACTAAACAGTTAAACATAATAGACCGAAAAAAAAGCAAATAAACCCTTACTACGTAAGGGTTTAAACCTTATTTTTTTATGTTTTTTCTCTCTTCTTAATTTCAAAGCTGGAAGGCTTTGAAATTAACGAGGCTGCCGCCTCGAGCTCCGCTCTGAAGCTTGAAGTTTATTTTTCTATCTGCCGTCAGACCTGGCGGCGCAGTAAAGGGACTTTCGCGGCATATCCTCGACCGCTCTGGCGGTCTCCGGTATTCCACGTTCCCTTGACAGCTTGCCTCTCCCGGTGTTCAACGGCTACGCCGACGGAACAAGGGTCTTGCGCCCCAGTCCGTCGGGTACCCATTGTACCCGGGAGACCGGTCCGACTGGTCTGCAGGTACCGAAAGTATGTATGCCTTCGGCGATGCCTACGCGGCAGGCGGCCTCTGGAACAAGGGTCAGCTTCGCAGGATCCGACCGTTTTCTGCATACCGTGTGCGGTATAATGCCCTCCGGAGGTGAGAGAACGTGAACGTTATCGAACGTGTGGCACAGCTGTATGGCGTGGATCCTTCCGAGGTTCGAGATGAAATTCGGAAGGTAGCTGAGGACTATCCTGGGCTCCGGGTGGAGCCGGAGGCCTTCGTCCACTTCCTGGCACAGGTCGTTCTTCTGCAGAAACAGAACGACGATCAGGACGTTTCAGCCGACGATTAGGCATTGTTATACAGCTGTTATACATGTATAACGCCTGTATAACAGGTACAGCTGTTATGATGTCCCATTTATGGGACATCAACGTCCACTTTTTGGTGAGGGCCCCGCCGGAGGCAAATTCGGGGATATGCTATCCAGCTGATCGGCAAGCCAGGGTATACTGGCAGGGAACGGATCCGAGGAGTGAACAAGTTCACTTTTCGGAGCCGGGCACGGCCCGTATTCCTGGCGACTGTCTGGGTCAAGTAGACCGTAAGGTCAGGGTGGAGATTTTTTTATTTGTGTGCCCTCAAGGAACACAAATAAAAAAATACTACCCGGTACTTGATGCAGACACAGAACAGCGCATATCTTCCGCTGACCAGGGGGTAGAACTAAATGCAGCTGCTCCGCAGATGCAATTAGTTCGCAGGGGTCCTCCCCTGGGGTGCAGGCCCTCCTGCCAAGCAAGCTTTGTGATAACAAAGTGTAGCTTGTTACATTGCATATTGACAAATGTTTCCTCTTAAGGTATAATGACTTTAGGAATATACCGTTAGAGGTAACATGGAAATATGTAATGTGGAGGTAAAAATGGCACGAGTTGTCAAATACCAGGTAAGAGCAGTGGGACATCTGATCGCCCACTATGAGCGACGCCAGGAGCTCAACGAAAAGACTGGCGAAATGGAATACGTAAAGTTTGGCAATCGAGATATTGACCCGAAGTGGACACCACTTAACTATCGAGTGTGGCCACCTTTAGAAGAGTCCGTAGCTTACGAGCGAGAGCTGTTCCAGTCGGAGGAACTGCTCGAGCTCTGGCGAGGCGTGGGAACGGATTCCGAGGAACCCTCTCTAAAGAGGTTCCGAAGGATCTTCGATAACACGCCACACGCCAAGCGGAGAGACTTGAATTGTTTTTGCGAATGGGTAATCAGCTTGCCGGACGAAATACCGGTTGAACGTATGCAGGAGTTCTTTGACCTTTGTATGCGTTACTGCGTTCATGAGTACGGTGCCGAGAATATGGTCGGCGGTTGGGTGCACGTCGATGAGGATCATCGACCGCACCTTCATGTAGCTTTTGTTCCTGTGGTTACCGACAAAGACGGTAACAAAAGGATCTGCGCTAAAGATCTCATCGACAGAAAGCATTTGTCAGGCTGGCACGGAGGACTTACAGCTGTTCTGCAGAAAGCAATGGATATTGAAAATCCTGGCATTCTGAACGGCAAAACTGCAGCTCAAGGTGGTAACCGTACCGTAAAGCAAATGAAGGCCTCTGATAAGGCGTATGCGCGTTCTAAAGGCAAAGAGGTAGACAGGTATAGGAAAAGCCATTTGAAGCCTCTGACTGGCACTCAGAAGCTCGAGAACCTCGTTACCGATGCAGAGGAACGTAAAAACCAAAAACTCATTCAGCCGAGCCCAAGCCGAAAATCTTTTTGGCGAAGCAGCAGAAATTAAAAAAAGAGCCTCCCGGTGATCAGCCGGGAGACTTTCTTTTATGGTTTTATTTTTATGTGCTTCTGCAGGTATTCGACGATGTTAGCTAACGACTTATCCGAAAAGCAGTTTACCGAGTTTTCGTCTGGAAATGATAACCCCAAAGCAACAACTATCGTTTTAAGCTGCAGGGGTGATAGATCTACCGTCGTCATTTCTCCGTTTTTGAAATAAATATTGAGTTCAGCAGATTCAACCATCGTTCTCTCCCTCCAGCATCTCTATTGTCATTTGTTCCTCCGTTCCCGGTGCGAGCGGTTTTTGCTTGGTTCGGCTGAAAGTAATCTGAT
>JAFYOD010000255.1 GCA_017556515.1 Lachnospiraceae bacterium | reverse complement strand
TGGGAAACCTTCTCATACACATTGTAAAATACTCATAGGTGTTTCCACGATATAAGTGGCTCCTGCTGTTTTCAATTCTTCGTAATTACCATATCCGAAGAGAACCCCGATGGAATCCAGGCCATTCTCCTTTGCACCAATAATGTCATGCTTTCTGTCCCCGATCATTACTGCTGTTGACTTATCGATAATATGGCAACAATCCAGCGCGTAACGAATAATGTCAGACTTTTTGTTTCTTGTGTCGTCCATTGTGGCTCCTGCAACAAAGTCAAAATACTCAATCAGTTTAAAATGTTGTAAGATCTCTAGTGTAAAAGCTTCCGGTTTCGAGGTCACGACAATTAACGTTTTCTTTTTTTCTTTTAGCCATGTCAACAATTCCGGGATTCCGTCATAAACTTCATTTTCCAGCATCCCTTGTTTTTTAAAGTATTCGCGATAGTACCGGACAGCCAGTTCGCTCTGCTCACCCGAAAACCCGTAGAATTCCTCAAAGGATCCCTTAAGAGGCGGTCCAATGAATCTGTACAATGATGTCCTGTCTTCCACTTCGATATTGAACTTTTTCAGAGCATGCATCACAGAATTGGTAATGCCCATACCGGGATCAGTCAAAGTTCCGTCAAGGTCAAACAGTATATTCTTATACATTGATCATACTCCTGTATATTTAGTCATGATATATTCCGAGTTGTTTTACGATGCATTTACGCCGGTTTCTTCGTCAGATACAGCACATATGTATCCCGGAACTCGACTTTATCTCCGCCCGCAAGCACCACACTCCGAAGTCCTTCGAAAAATTTCGTTTTATAGGGCTCGGGGATCAAAATGTGATCGCTGTGCGTGCCGCAATACATCACATATTCATCTGCAGAAAAAATGCGTTTTCCGTAAAAATCATGCCGCGTCAGATCCACATAGCCGTAGTCAGTCGCATGAAGATAGTCAAAAGGCTCCTTCATGTTTTTGTATTCCGTCACCGGTTTATAATACTCGTCGTAAACCTTCTGGATATTGTTAAACAGCTCCTCATTGGGCGATTTATAATCCCCAATCAGAAACATCATCGCCAGCGTTCCCCCTGGCTTTAGCAGTTCAAACGTCTTGGAAAAAGCGACCTTCTCCGGAATCCACTGGATCGTCGCAGCAGAGTATATCACATCATACCTCTGTTCACCGAAATCATGCGTAATGAAGTCGTCGTTCACAATGTGGAAATTCGGTCTTGTATCGTATTTTTCTTTCATCTTCTCATAGAGATGCTCCCCGAGCTCAATGGCATTATAATCACAGCCGGTATCCAGAATCGGATCCGTCGCCTGGCCTGTTCCCGGGCCGATTTCCAGCACCTTCGTTTCAGTTCCGATACCGGCTTCCCTGATGAAATATTCGAACAGTTCCGCACTGTAACGGGGTCGGAACTTATCAAACTGCTCCGGGATTGTGTCAAACACCTTACGATATTCCATTGGCTTCTTTCTCATCTCGCTGTATTTTTCATTCTGCCCCAAAATCGTATCTCCTTACTCATTTATCTCATAATATATCTTCCGAGTTTGTCGGCTATCATATTCTCATACAAATTGAAAGACACTCATTGGTGTTTCCGCAATATAGGTGGCTCCTGCTGCTTTTAATTCCTCGTAATCACCATATCCGAAGAGAACCCCGATGGAATCCAGGCCGTTCTCCTTCGCACCGATAATGTCATGCTTTCTGTCACCGATCATAACGGCTGTTGATTTGTCGGTAATATGACAGCTCTCCAGCGCATAACGGATAATATCCGACTTTTTGTTTCTGGTATCGTCCATCGTGGCGCCTGCAACAAAGTTAAAATAGTCCAGCAGCTGAAAATGCCGTAAGATCTCCAATGTAAAAGGTTCCGGCTTGGACGTAGCAACAATAAGCGTTTTATTTTTTTCTCTCAGTTGCTTCAAAAGTTCCGGGATCCCATCATAAACTTCATTTTCCAGCATCCCTTGTTTCTTGAAATATTCACGATAATACTGGACAGCCAGTTCGCTCTGTTCTTCTGAAAACCCGTAAAATTCCTCAAAAGATCCCTTCAATGGTGGCCCTATAAACCTGTACAATGATGTTCGGTCTTCCACATCAATTTTAAACTTTTTTAGAGCATACATCACGGAATTAGTGATACCCATTCCAGGATCAGTTAATGTTCCATCCAAATCAAACAGTATATTCTGATACATTGATTGTCCTCCTATGATCAATCATGTTATTCGTGAAAATCAAAAAATATCTTCAATATCCTCATCCGGTTCACCGGTCGTTATCTGAGACCAGCGTAATAATCGAGCAGCATCTCCTGCGTAACAGGTACGCTGATTCCTTCAAGTTCCTTATAAATCAATGCTGTCAGGTTTAAAAGAGCCGTCCATAACTCCGACGGGCCTTCCCCGGCAGCAAAGGTACTCCGGATCGCTGCCCTTTCAGTTTCGGGCAGATGGTCGATTTCGC
>JAFYOD010000254.1 GCA_017556515.1 Lachnospiraceae bacterium | reverse complement strand
GCTGCCTGGTTCAGCGCGTAGATCTCTTTCCAACGATTGCCGTTGCCAAGCTGATTCTGTGCGATGAGCCATAAGGAATCACCAACAACTACTACATAAGCGCCATCAGAAGCTGCCGGAGCCTGTGTTGTGGACGGAGCTACAGTCTGTGCCGGAGCCTTTGCTGCTGCCATCTGAGCATCTGCCTTACCGAAGGAAATACGACCCTGCGGCTGTGCGTAACCTGTTACAACACCGCCCTCGAAGGACTGTACATAGTTTGCAAGAACCATGTAGTCTTCACTTACATAATCCAGTACATTTACAGCACCGTCAAACATCGCGAAACCGTCACCAAGGCTGCGGAGTGTATAGCTGTAACCGGCCATGTTGTATCTTGCAGTTAAATCTAACGGCTCATATTCGCCTGTCTGTTTGTTCAGAACCTGAACATTGCCTACACGGTATGCACCTGTCGGGCCGCCGATCCAAACACCCTTGTCATCTTTCTGCGCTGTAGACGGGATGCTTGTGTCGATTGTGTATTTCAAACCGGAAACCTGAAGGAAACCGCCGCTTTCTGCTGTACCGGCATCTTTTGCACCCCACTCAAGTGCATCTAATACCTGCTGTCCTGTTAAGTTCAGAAGACATGCTACGTTACCAAATGTATGGATTTCTTTACATGTTAAGTAAGAAATGTTGCCTGTAACCGCTTTGTTACGAACATTACCGCCATTTACGATAGAGAAGTCTACATCTAATCCCATATTATCGAATAAGTAGTATAATGCATCCGCTGCGAAGTCACCTGTATTAGTCTCCTGTTTTCTAACAAGACGTTTGCCGTCTGCATCATAGTTATCTAATGTATCGTTGATGGAACCGATCACCTGACCAAGCTGTCCGTTGATCTCGCTGATCCACTGATCTTCGATCATTTTTACTCTGTCATCTGTGTTCTTGTATTCTTTTACAAGCTCTGTTGCAATGCTGCCGTCTGCTTTGATCGTCAGTTTACCAACCGCATTGAGATATTCACCTGTCTGTGCCAGCCAAACCTCATTGCCATCCTTATCTTTTACCGCTTTTCCTTCTACTGTAGAATGAGAATGACCGTCGATAAATGCGTCAAGACCGGTTGTATTGGCAATTAACTCCTCGCTTGTCCACGGTTTAGAAGCATCGTCATCACCAAGGTGACCAAGACCGATTACGATATCTGCCTCTTTGGAAGCTGCATCGATGGCTGCCTGTACTGTTGAGTAAAGTGCTGCACCGTCATCGCCGCCTGCGATACCGTAAATGTAGTTGCCGTTTCCATCCTGGAAATATGCCGGTGTAGATTTTGTGAATGTTTCCGGAGTTGTAACACCTACGAAAGCAACCTCTGTATCACCAAAATCAAATACCTTGTAAGCATCTAATACGCTTCCGGTATTCACACCATTGTCCTCGTGGTAGAAGTTTGCAGAAATATACGGATAATCTGCCCACTGCATCGCATTCATCGCGCCTTCCATACCGTAGTCGAACTCATGGTTGCCGAGTGTTGCCACATCATAGTCTGCTGCGTTCATTAATTTGATGATTGTTGCACCTTTGTCCATGGAGCCATATGCAGTACCCTGAACATGGTCGCCGGCATCCACTAATAAAACATTTGCTCCGGCACTTGCCAGATCGTCTTTCAGTGCTGCCACGTTAGAATAGCGAATACCGTCATTATCTACATGAGTATGTACATCGTTTGTATAAAGAACTACAATGTCACCTTCCTGTACACCAAGAACAGCACCCGGTCCCACACCCGGTCCTGCTGCCTGATTCGCAAATGCTGTACCTGTCATGTTCACGATCATGATGGTTGACAGCGCAAGAGCCTGTAACTTATTCATTTTCTTCATAAATCCAAGATCCTCCTTTTTATTTTCTGATATCATTATAGCCCTCTTGCCTTTATACGTCAATTAAAACCGCTATAATGTTATTGATTTTGCATTTTATTCTGCAATAAAATACGGAGAGAATTTTTATTCTCTCCGCATCTTCTGTCAATATGATTAATCGTTTTCTTTGCACTTCGGAAGCGCCACCGTTCCTGTACGGGAAACTTCTGTAATGCTGATACCCTGCATCATGGCAATAAACTGCTG
>JAFYOD010000253.1 GCA_017556515.1 Lachnospiraceae bacterium | reverse complement strand
CTGGAAGAGAACCAGATTGAGGAATTTTCCGCGTGGAAAGTACTGAAACCGTTTTGTTTTTCACTGATCAAGGGAAAGCGCCTTCCGGAGAGTTTTCGAATTGTTTTTATGCTTTCCCCTGACGGAAAAGAGATGTTTGTGGGAAATCATGTTCCGGGGATGCAGCCGGATTCCGTAGGCGGCCTGTATCTCAATGTGATCTATGAAAATAATGAGATGACGGTCGTGACAGGAACATCGATGAACATTTTCACCATGGACAAAACTTTGGAACGTGAGTGGGATGAACGTGTAAAACAGTTTCTGAAAAAACATGATGTTGTGTGCAGTGAAATGTAATATCGCACTGAACTAGATGAAAGGGGTAAATTATATCATGGTCAAATTTGCAGATCTTCAGTATGTACGCCCGGATATGGAAGCTGTGATTTCCAGAGTGAAGGCTGACATCGAGGTATTAAAAAACGCAAAAACTTACGAGGAATTTAGAAACGCATATATGGATTATGTGCAGGCAGATATTGAACTGTCTACTTCTCAGAAGGTTGTTCATGTCCGCAATACGATCAATATGCTTGATGAATATTATGCGACTGAAAATGCATTTTTCAATGCACAGATGCCGAAATACGGTATTGTTGTAAAAGAGATGGGATCCGTGATCCTGAATTCTCCGTTCAAGAAGGATTTTGAAGAAGAGTTCGGTTCTATCATTATTCAGAACATGGAAGCACAGCAGCTGTTATCCAGCGAAGCTGTGGTAGATGATATGGTAAAAGAGGCAGATCTTGCGAACCTCTATTCCAAAACAGTGGCAGCAGCTTCTATCGAATTTAATGGTGAGATGTGCACTACTTACGGACTTTTAAAACATATGAAGAGCACAGACCGTGAGATCCGAAAAGGTGCATTTGAGGCATGGGCAGCTCTTTATGAGTCTATTGCTCCGAAGGTAGATGAGATTTATTCTGAATTAGTAAAGATCCGTGTTGGTATGGCGAAAAAACTTGGTTTCGATGGCTTCACTCCGATGGGTTACCTGAAACGCCGCAGATTTGACTATACACCGGAACAACTGGAAGTATTCCGCAAACAAGTACGTGAAGTGATCGTTCCGGTTTGCGCAAAGTTATATGACAGAAGAAGAAAAGCTCTGGGCATTGATAAACTCTACTATTATGATGAGTCTATCTCCAGTCCGGACGGAAACGCAGTTCCGATCGGCGATCGTGATTACATGGTAGGAAAAGCACAGGAGATGTACCGCGAACTGGCTCCGGAAGCAGGCGAGTTCTTTGACTTTATGGTTGAGTACGATCTGTTTGATCTTGTGACAAAGCCGGGTAAACGCGTGGGCGGTTACTGCACATTCCTTCCGCAGTACCACGCACCGTTCATTTTCTCTAACTTCAACGGAACTTACGCAGATGTAAATGTTCTTACTCATGAGGCAGGTCATGCATTTGCCGGCTTTACAGCAGCTAAATTCCAGAAGATTCCGGAACTGTTCCATTCCACAAGCGAGATCAACGAGATGCATGCGATGGCGATGGAACTCTGGACATATCCGTGGATGGAGAGCTTCTTCGGCGAGAAGGCAGACGACTATAGAAAAGACCATCTGGCAGATGCCCTGATGGGAATTCCGTATCTGGTAAGCGTGGATGAGTTCCAGCACAGAGTATACCAGAATCCGGATATGACTCCGATGGAGTGGAGAGCTGCATGGCATGAGATCGAGAAAGAGTATATGCCGTGGAGAGCATACGATGGCAACGAGTTCTTAGAGAAGGGCGGTTTCTGGATGCAGAAGCAGCACATCTTCCTTTACCCGTTCTACTACGTAGAATATGCGATGGCTCAG
>JAFYOD010000252.1 GCA_017556515.1 Lachnospiraceae bacterium | reverse complement strand
GTTCCAAACAGACTTCCGATCACAGTTACGACAGAACTAAACAGCCCTCCTGCACCCACAGCCACTACTTCCAATGCTTTACGGATCGTTGACTCCCAGTCAATATTCAGATTTTGTAACGATTCCTGAATTGCCGGGATCTCTCCGGAGTTTTCGATAGCCCACAAACGGACTGCTTCGGCTGCCGGCGGTATTTCCTCAGCCATCAGGCGAATGGTCAATATCAATTCCGGAACCACCAGATTGGCCAGCAGGATCACGATCACAAGCAGTGCCATAAATGCCAGCACAATGCTGACCGGTCTGCGACTTGCGATCAGACGTGGATTTTTCGCCTTCGGAAAATACCATTTTTCGATTTTCTTCAACAAAATGTTAAGAATATAGGCGATCACAATGCCAAAAAGCAAAGGAGCCGCCGCAGAAAGTACAGCTGTCCCCGCAGCAATGACCACTTTCACGTTCATTACAAACAGACACACCGCCGCCGCGATGACTCCGATAATACAATATTTTTTTACCTGATTTGATTCCATATCGGTTTCCTTCTTTCAATTACAGAACATTCTGTAAGAATTCATCATACAGCTCTCTGCACATTTTTACATCATAGTCCAGCTGTGCTTTCAACTCTTCGATCGAAGAGAATTTCATCTCCGGACGTACAAAATCAAGAAGTTCCACCTTTATTTCTTTTCCATACAGATTTCCGTCAAAATCATAGAGGTACGTCTCCACTCCGGCCGGATTATCCCCTTCGATTGTAGGCTTTTTACCCACATTGGACAATCCTGCATAAGCTTTTCCATCTACGGTTACGCGTGATACATACACTCCAAACTTTGGCAGATGTTTCTCCGGGGCCGGTACGAGATTGGCTGTCGGATACAGCTTTCTATGACCGATGGCATTGCCATGCTCCACAACTCCGGTAATATAGTAACGATATCCCAGAAGTTTGTTTGCTTTCAAGATCTGACCGTCCGCAAGCAGATCACGGACATAGGTACTGCTGATGATCTTGTAATCGGTATCCTTTGCTTTCTCCACCACAATATAGCGGTAGCCATATTTCGGTGCCAACGCCTCCAGAAGCGCTCGGTCGCCCGCCGCTTTATAGCCAAAACGGCAGTCCGGACCTGTCACAATGATCTGCGCATTCATCTTACCGACAAGAATGTCGGATACGAATTTCTCCGGCTCCATGGTACGAACTTCCTCATCGAACGGATACTCTACCAGATAATCGAGACCGGCATCTTCTAACAGCTGTTCTCTTTCTCGGTTGGTCATGATCACGTTCTGAACTTTTCCTTTTACCAGAGTTCCCGGAGGCGTAGAAAATGTGAACATGGCAGCTTTTCTTCCCTGAACCCGGTAGTTCATCATCTCTGCCACCAGCTTCTTATGTCCACAGTGCAATCCATCGAATTTACCGATGCTGACCACCGTCGGCTCTGCAATATGAAATTCTTTTGTATTTGCAATATATTGCATGCTGGTTGTTTTCCTCCCAAGTTCGGGCAGCCTTACTGCCCTAAAAATATCTTTCTCGGATAAAACATGTGTTTTTCTTCCGAGTATTCGTAAATTCCAATAAACTGGCCATCCATACTGTAAGTGCGATATGCATCGCCCTCAGAAACCGTTTCGATCCCCTTATAACGGAACGGGTTTCCGTTTCTCAGCAGTTTGTCCAATCCTTCTTCTGTCGCACGGATTTCCGGAAGCTCCGCAAATACTGCCTCTAACGGAAATACTGCCTCTTCCAGTCTGCCTTCTTCTTTTAACTTCTGCAGATCCGCCAGTGTTAAAGTTTCCTCCAGCACAAAACGACCGACCTTTGTACGAAGAAGCTCCTTCATACAGCCGCCGACAGCAAGTTTTTCACCGATATCATTGCATAAAGTTCTGATATAGGTGCCTTTAGAACAGGATACACTCATCACCACTTCCGGAAGATTCATGGATTCGATCACGATCTCATGGATCGTAACCGGTCTCGCCTTACGCTCGATTACTTTTCCCTCACGGGCCAGTTCGTAAAGCTTCTTTCCGTCAACCTTGAGTGCGGAATACATCGGAGGGATCTGGTCATAATCACCAACGAAAGACATGATCGCCTCACGCACTTCCTCCTCAGTCAGATGGGAGGCATCCTTTTCTTCCAAGATCGTACCTGTTGTATCCTGCGTATCGGTCACAACACCGAGAAGCATTGTCGCACGATATGTTTTATCGTGGTCTGTCAGCATATCGCAGAGTCTGGTTCCTTTTCCTGCACAAACCGGAAGTACACCTTCCGCTGCCGGATCCAGTGTGCCTGTATGGCCCACTTTTCTCTGTCCCAGAATTCCGCGCATCTTTGCGACCACGTCAAAGGATGTGAATCCTTTTTCTTTGTATACATTAATAATTCCATCGTACATACTTACACCGTTCCCAGTTCTTTCCACTGAATCTCGATCTGCTCTTTAACACCTGCCAGGATCTCCTCAACGGTTCCTGTTACCGTGCAGCCGGCAGCTTTCACATGACCGCCTCCGCCAAATACGGCTGCGATACGTGCAAGATCCACATCACTGTTGGTTCTGAGACTTACTTTATATTCGGATGGATTTCCTGTCTCATAAAGCAAGATCACAACTTCTACGCCATCGATCACGCGAAGCTGATCTACGATTCCATCTGTCGCTTTCACAGTACAGCCAAATTGCTTCAACTGCTCCTGTGTAACCACTGTATAGATGCATCGGTCATCCATGATGCGCTCACTGTTTAACAGTGCACATCCGTGGAGCTTGGACTGTCCGTAAGACTTCATATAGAAGCTTCCATCGATGATCCTTGGAAAATCGATGCCGAATTCAATCAGACGGCCTACGATCTCCATTGTCTTTCTGGATGTGTTGGAATATTTAAATACTCCTGTGTCATGGATAATACCTGTATACAGGCACTCTGCAACACTGCTGCTGATCAGTTCCGGATTTAAAAGTCCGTAAAGCACTTCACAGCAGGAACTTGCATCCGCATCTACCACGTTGACATTTGCCAGACCGGCATTTGTCACATGATGATCGATACAGAGGCTGTATTCTGCAGACTCCAGATACGGCGCGAACACACCGAGGCGTTTTACATCGCTGGCATCTAATGTAATACAGAGGTCAAATTTCTTTTCCGGGTCAAACTCGGTGCATGCATCGGTATAACCCTTAATATATTCGAATTTTTTACTGAGGGATTCCAGACATACAGTCACATCCAGTTCCTCAAAATTTTCTGTCAGATAGTTGTACATTCCGAGACAGGATCCCACACAGTCTCCGTCCGGATTCACATGGCCCAAAATGACCACGGTCTTTTTGCCATTTAATGCTTCTGTCAGAATTCCCATTCTTACTCCTCGATCTCGTCTTCCTCAGTCTCTGCCGGAAGATCTTTTGTTACATCGTCGATCAGTCTGGACATACGAACACCGTACTCGATGGACTGGTCAAGAACAAATGTTACATCCGGTGTGTTGCGGAGGTTGATCTTCTTTGCAAGCTGTGTACGGATAAATCCTTCTGCACTCTTTAAGCCACGGATTGTCTCGTTTGCACGCTCTTCATCAGCCAGTACGCTCACGTATACTTTGCAGTATTTGAGATCCGGTGTTACCTGAGCAAGCACGATGCTTGTCATCGGATGGATTCTTGGATCTTTCAGTTCACGAACGATCTCGCTCAGTGCTTTCTGAACTTCACCATTGATTCTTGTATTTTTAATGCTGTTTTTTCTCATGATACTCCTTTACCATAAAACTCGTAACGGCTCGGCTCCCACAGCAGATTTGCTGTAGGAACCGGGCCTCCATTGTTACTTCATTCTTTATTATCTCGGAACCTCTACCATGATATAGATTTCGATCATATCGTCTTCCTGAAGGTCGCTGAAGCCCTCGAATACAAGACCACACTCGTATCCTGCCTTTACTTCCTTCACGTCGTCTTTGAATCTCTTAAGGGATGCAAGCGGGCCCTCGAAGATCTGGTCTTTGCCACGTGTGATTCTTGCCTTGCTGCCACGTGTGATAACACCGTCTGTTACGTAAGAACCTGCGATAGTACCAACGCCGGAAGCCTTGAATGTCGCACGAACGATCGCGTGACCTGTTACCTTCTCCTCGTATACCGGATCTAACATACCCTTCATAGCAGCCTCGATATCTTCGATTGCCTGGTAGATGACACGGTAGAGACGCATATCTACTTTCTCTCTGTCTGCGATGGACTTCGCTGTCACGTCCGGACGAACGTTGAAACCGATGATGATCGCATTGGAAGCAGATGCAAGTGTAACGTCGGACTCGTTGATCGTACCAACACCGCCGTGGATTACCTTGATCACAACTTCTTCGTTGGAGAGTTTTACAAGACTCTGTTTTACCGCCTCTACGGAACCCTGTACGTCTGCCTTGATGATAAGCGGAAGTTCTTTTACATTTCCGGCTTTGATCTGGGAGAACAGATCGTCAAGGGATAATTTAGCCTTTGTATCTTCAAGTAATTTATTCTTGCCTTCTGCGATGAATGTCTCAGCGAATGCTCTGGCATCTTTCTCGTTCTTGTGGTGAACGAAGATCTCACCTGCATTCGGAACATCGTTAAGACCAAGGATCTCAACCGGTGTGGACGGACCTGCCTCTTTTACGCGGTTGCCCTTGTCATCCATCATCGCACGTACTTTACCGTAGCAGGAACCTGCTGCGATAGAGTCACCAACTTTTAATGTACCCTTCTGAACAAGTACAGTTGCTACCGGACCACGGCCCTTGTCAAGCTGTGCCTCGATAACGATACCTCTTGCTTTACGGTTCGGGTTTGCTTTTAACTCTTTTACTTCTGCAGTTAAGAGGATCATATCAAGAAGATCTGTGATACCTTCTCTTGTCTTAGCAGATACCGGACAGAATACAGTTGTTCCGCCCCAATCCTCCGGGATCAGACCATGCTCGGAAAGTTCCTGTTTTACACGTTCGATATTTGCACTCGGTTTATCCATCTTGTTAACTGCAACTACGATCTCAACTTCTGCAGCTTTTGCATGGTTGATCGCCTCGATTGTCTGCGGCATTACACCGTCGTCGGCTGCAACTACAAGGATCGCAATATCTGTGGACTGTGCACCACGCATACGCATTGCTGTGAATGCCTCATGACCCGGTGTATCTAAGAATGTGATCTTCTGACCGTTTGCTTCTACTGTGTAAGCACCGATATGCTGTGTGATACCGCCTGCCTCTCTTGCAGTTACGTTTGTGGAACGGATCGCATCCAGAAGGGATGTTTTACCGTGGTCAACGTGACCCATTACACAGATTACCGGCGGTCTTGTGATCATCTCGTCTTCGCTCTCGTCTTCCTCTTTTAAGAGTTCCTCGATCACGTCAACTTTCTCTTCTTTCTCACAAAGAACATCGTATTCCATAGCAATCTCTTCCGCTTTCTCGAAATCGATCTCCTGGTTGATTGTTACGATAGTACCCTGTAAGAATAATTTCTTAACGATCGCGGACGGCTGTAATTTCATCTTCTCTGCGAGCTCTTTGATCGTAATTACTTCCGGAAGAATGATTGTCTTAACTTCTTCAACTTTCGCCTCTTCCTTCTTCGGAGCCTGCATAACCGGAGCTTTGAAGCCCTTGCCGCCTTTGCCGTTCTTACCGCCTCTCATCTCTTCGTCGCGGTCTTTCTTTGCATCCTGCTCTTTCTTATAAGCATTCTTAGTAGCTTTTGTATTCTGCTGTTTCTGGTTGATCGGAGTCTCAAATGTCGGCTTCGGAATGCTTAAGCCGCTGTCTCTTCTCTGGCCGCCGCGCTGCTGGCCGCCCTCTCTGCCCTGAGCATCTTTATCTTTATTGAAACCGCCGTCACGCTGCTGGAAGCCGCCTTCACGTTTCTGGAAACCGCCTTCGCGTTTCTGGAAGCCACCGTCACGCTGCTGACCGTCTCTCGGCTGGAAGCCGCCTTCACGCTTCTGGAAACCACCCTCGCGTTTCTGGAAGCCGCCCTCACGCTGCTGGCCGTCTCTCGGCTGGAAACCGCCTTCTCTTCTCTGACCGTCGCGCTGCTGGAAACCACCTTCACGTTTCTGGAAGCCGCCCTCACGCTGCTGACCGTCTCTCGGCTGGAAACCGCCTTCACGCTTCTGGAAGCCGCCTTCTCTTCTCTGGCCATCGCGCTGCTGGAAGCCACCCTCACGTTTCTGGAAACCGCCTTCACGTTTCTGACCGTCTCTCGGCTGGAAGCCGCCTTCTCTTCTCTGACCATCGCGCTGCTGATAACCGCCTTCACGCTTCTGGAAACCGCCTTCACGTTTCTGGAAACCCTCACGGTTTGCTGTCTGTGTGTTCTCCTGTGCCGGAGCCTTTGTCTCAGCCTGCGGTTTTACTGCCGGTGCTGCTGTCTCCTGCACTTCTGCCGGAGCTTTTACTTCCTGAGTTTTTGCCTCAGTCTGCGGCTTTGCTGCCGGCTTCTGGCCCTGCGGTTTTGCCTGACCCTGACCCTGGCTCTTGCCCTGGTTCGGACGGCTCTTCTGCTGAGCGCTGTTCTGCGGACGATATACTGCCGCAATTCTCTTCTTCGCCGGCTGAGCCGGTGTTCCGTCTGCGGACGGATTCATCTTTACATCTTCGTTATTCACGCTATCCTTAACCTCGTTATCTGTCTTTTCAAAATCTTTCGCCAACTTGTTACCTTCGCTTTCACTGTAACCATTACAAGAAGCTTATTTCAATAATTTTACGATCGCTTTGGAGAATCCTTCATCCTGGATCGCCAGAGATGCTCTCATCTCCTTGCCCAGCGCATGGCCAAGCTCTTCCTTGCTTCCGAATTCATAATAAGGAACCTCGTAAAAAGTACACATATTCCGGAACATTTTCTTTGTATTATCCGATGCTTCTTCTGACACAATCACAAGAAATGCCATACCGGATTTCACTGCTTTCTCCGTAGAAAACTCTCCGCTTTTTGCTTTTCCTGCCTTTGCCGCCAGTCCTAAAAGACCGAAAACTCTTGATCTGTTATCCAATCTTCTCCATCTCCTTTTCCAGACTTTCGTATACCTCTTTCGGAATTGCCATCTTAAAGGAACGCTCCAGACCCTTGCCTTTTACTGCTTTTTTGAAGCAGTCCATGCACGGGCAGAGGTATGCTCCGCGTCCGTTCTTTCTTCCGGTCACATCAATGAAGATCGCACCTTCCGTATCTTTCAGGACACGAATCAGGTCCCTTTTATTTTTCATTTCGCCGCAGCCGATACACTGTCTCTGCGGAATCTTCTTCTCTGTACCCATGGAATCCCTTTCACTCCTTATTTCTTCAGAATCACAACCAATTAAACTTCTTCTGTAACGTCAGCTTCTTCTGCGATTTCCTGGCTGTCCTCAGCTTCATATTCCATGTAACCGTCTTCGTACTCACCCATCTCAAGGTCATCGAAGAGGCCGAGCTCTCTCGCCTGAGATTCGCTCTTAATATCGATCTTATATGTTGTAAGTCTTGCTGCAAGTCTTGCATTCTGACCTTCTTTACCAATTGCTAAAGATAACTGGTAATCCGGAACAATAACCTGTGCCTCTTTTGCATCTTCATCTGCTGCAACGAAGATAACTTTTGCCGGGCTTAATGCGTTCTCGATTAAGAATGCCGGGTTCTCATCCCAGTTGATGATGTCGATCTTCTCGCCGCGGAGTTCGTTTACGATCGCGTTAACACGTGCACCGTTAAGACCTACACATGCGCCAACCGGATCAACGTTCGGATCTTTGGAACTAACCGCGATCTTTGTTCTGGAACCAGCCTCACGTGCGATTGCACGGATCTCAACTGTACCGTCACGTACTTCTGCGATCTCAGCCTCGAACAGTCTTCTTACGAGGTCCGGATGTGTACGGGATACGGAGATTCTCGGTCCCTTCGGATTATCCTTAACTTCGAGGATATATAATTTGATACGCTCAGTTCTCTGGAATACTTCGCCCTTCACCTGCTCGGACTCCGGTAAGATTGCATCGATCTTGCCAAGGTCTACGCTCACGTTTCTTCCGATGTAGCGCTGAACAATACCTGTAACAACTTCTTTCTCT
>JAFYOD010000251.1 GCA_017556515.1 Lachnospiraceae bacterium | reverse complement strand
GCTGCCTGGTTCAGCGCGTAGATCTCTTTCCAACGATTGCCGTTGCCAAGCTGATTCTGTGCGATGAGCCATAAGGAATCACCAACAACTACTACATAAGCGCCATCAGAAGCTGCCGGAGCCTGTGTTGTGGACGGAGCTGCAGTCTGTGCCGGAGCCTTTGCTGCTGCCTGAGCGTCAGCCTTACCAAAAGTGATACGGCCCTGCGGCTCAGCATAACCTGTTACAACGCCATCTGCGAAGGAACCAACATAGTTAGCAAGAACCATGTAGTCTTCCATTACATAGTCAAGAACATTTACAGCGCCATCAAACATTGCGAAACCGTCACCAAGATCACGAAGTGTATAGTTGTAACCTGCAAGGTTGTATTTTGCAGTTAAATCTAATGCTTCATACTCGCCAGTCTGGTTGTTCAGGATCTGTACATTGCCTACACGGTATGCACCTGTCGGGCCACCGATCCAAACGTCTTTCTCATCTTTCTGAACTGTGGACGGAATGGATGTATCAATTGTATACTTCAGACCGGAAACATGGAGGAAACCACCGCTCTCTGCTACACCAACTGCTCTTGCACCCCACTCAAGTGCATCTAAGATCTGCTGACCTGTTACAGTCTGTAAACATGCAACATTGCCGAATGTGTGGATTTCTTTACATGTCAGATAAGAAATGTTGCCTGTCACAGCTTTGTTACGGATACCGCCGCCGTTCATAATCGCAACGTCAACATCAAGTCCCATATCAGCAAACAGATAGTATAATGCGTCTGCTGCAAAGTCACCTGTATTTGTTTCCTGGCTTCTTACAAGACGTTTGCCGTTTGCATCATAGTTATCGAGTGTATCAGCAGTAGAACCGATCACCTGACCGAGTTCTGTATTGATCTGCTCGATCCAGTTTTCTTCCATCACTTTTACTTTGTCATCTGTATTCTTATACTCTGTTACAAGTTCTGTTGCAATGCTTCCGTCAGCTTTAATTGTCATCTTGCCGACTGCATTTAAGTACTCACCAGTCTGAGTCAGCCATACATCGTTACCATCTTTGTCCTTCACAGCTTTTCCATCGATAGTAGTATGAGAATGACCGTCGATAAATGCATCAAGACCGGTTGTATTGGCGATCACTTCTTCACTTGTCCACGGTCTGGATGATGGGTCTACACCAAGATGACCAAGACCGATCACGATGTCTGCCTCTTTGGAAGCTGCATCGATCGCTTTCTGCACTGCCGCATACAGTTCAGAGCCGTCTTCTCCGCTTGCAATACCGTAAATGTAGTTGCCGTTTCCATCCTGGAAATATGCCGGAGTAGATTTTGTAAATGTCTCCGGAGTTGTGATACCGATGAATGCGATCTCTGTATCACCAAAATCGAACACTTTGTAAGCGTCTAATACGCTTCCTGTGTTCACACCGTTATCCTCATGGTAGAAGTTTGCAGACACGTATGGGAAATCTGCCCACTCGATTGCGTTCATCGCACCGTCCATACCATAGTCAAACTCATGGTTACCGAATGTTGCAAGATCATAATCTGCAGCATTCATCAGCTTCAGGATTGTCTCACCCTTATCCATAGAGCCAAATGCTGTACCCTGAATATGGTCACCGGCATCTACCAGTAAAACGTCTGCGCCTTCTCTTGCCAGATCATCTTTCAGTGCTGCCACGTTAGAATAACGAAGTCCATCATTATCCACGTGAGTATGAATATCGTTTGTATAAAGAACTACGATATCACCCTCCTCTACACCAAGAACAGCTCCCGGTCCTGCAGCCTGATTCGCAAATGCTGTACCGGTTAAGTTCACGATCATGATGGTTGACAGCGCCAATGCTTGCAGTTTATTCCATTTCTTCATAATTCAAGATCCTCCTTTTTTATTATCTGACTTCATTATAACTTCCATCGTTTTCCTCGTCAATTAAAACAACCGTTTTCTTATTGATTTTCTATTCCCCCTCAATAAAAATACGGAGAGAATTTTTATTCTCTCCGCATCTTCTGTCAATATGATTAATCGTTTTCTTTGCACTTCGGAAGCGCCACCGTTCCTGTACGGGAAACTTCTGTAATGCTGATACCCTGCATCATGGCAATAAACTGCTG